>JAUWLR010000036.1 GCA_030613615.1 Candidatus Eiseniibacteriota bacterium | reverse complement strand
ATCACCTTGGCGCGTCGCTCTCTCTCGGCCTCCGCCTGCTTAGCCAGTGCGCGCTGCATGGTGTCGGGGAGGTCGACGTGCTTGACCTCAACGGCCGAGACCTTGATGCCCCAGCTGTCGGTCTGGCGGTCCAGGATCGACTGCAGCTCAATGTTGATCTTCTCCCGTGCGGACAGGAGCTCGTCGAGCTCCGCCCCACCGATGACGCTCCTGAGCGTGGTCTGGGAGAGCTGAGAGGTCGCGTAGTTGTAGTCCTGCACCTCCACGATGGCCTTGTCCGGCTCGAAGACGCGGAAGTAGACGACGGCGTTCACCTTGACGGAGACGTTGTCCTTCGTCACCACGTCCTGAGGCGGCACGTCCATCGCGATGATCCGCAGGCCAACGCGCACGACGCGGTCGATGAAGGGTATGACGAGGATGAGCCCGGGGCCCCTGACTCCGGCCAGCCGCCCCAGTCGGAACACGACCGCTCGCTCGTATTCCTTCAGCACGTAGATCGACATCTTGAGGAGAACGAGCACCACCAATGCGATGATCAGGATTCCGCCCATACGGTACCTCCTATCCGACCAGCTTCACCTTCAGGACCATTCCAGCGACCGACTCGACCTCGACGGCAGCACCCGAGGCCACCTCTTCGTCCGAGACGGCGTTCCAGTACTCGCCGTGAACGTGGACGCGCCCGCCGGGCCGGAGGTCCGTGACGGCCACGCCCTTCTGACCTATCATCCCGGCCCTGCCGGTGCGAACCCGCCCCGACTGCGCCGCGAGCCCTACCGGGACCGCTATCAGGAAGAACACTATCAGAAGCCCGACCGCCGGGAATATCGCGTTCTGCCCCAACCCGAAGAGGCGAAACAGAGCGCCCAGAAGTTCCAGAAGCCCAGTGAACTCGCCCATCTGCTCCTCCGTTCGGATTCGCTCTGACCCACTCCCTCAAGAGTGAGATCATTCCCTGCTTCATCCTGCGCCACAGTGGGAGCGTCTGTCAACCTCGTTCGCTCCCACCGCCGGCCCCGCTCAGCCCCGCCGCCGGCCCCCGTGCCAACCGGCGTCCGTGTGACCCCAGGTTCGCGCACCTTGAGGTCCGGTACAGCAGCAGAGGCGGGAGATCGCTGATCTCCCGCCTCTCTCGATATCCTCGTACAACGAAGGGTCGCAGCTACTTCACGAACTCCTTCAGCGACTTGCCGGCCTTGAACTTCGGGTAGTAGTGGGCCGCGACGCGCTTGGTCTTGTCCGTTCCGGGGATCCGCCAGTCACGGGTGGGCCGGCGAGGCGCACTGAACGTACCAAAACCGGTGACCTGGACCTTGCCCTTGGCCTTAAGCTCACCGGAGATGATGCCACCGTCGATGCCGAAAAGCGCATCAATAACATCCTTGGCGGCTCTGTTCGACATTTCTGCTCGTGTTGCCAGCTTCTCGACCAGTTCAGCCTTGTTCATCCCTTGGCCCCCTCTCAGCCCTCTGCCTGCCAACGCTTCCACGAAAAATGCCCAAAACGTGGGGGCAAACTACAGCACACCCTGCATCTTGTCAATAGGAATCGTCCGCGAAGTGCCTAGCACCGGGCCTTTTCTTGAAACAGGAGGAAAGCTGGTTTGGTGGTCACAGGGACAACAGGCCGCTAGCGGACCGGACGCTGGATGAACCTCTCACCGGCCTCCGCCTTTATCTCGGGCAGCGCCTTGACGCTGATGCGGAAGTAGTACTGCCACTCCCCCTCGTAGTAGCGCTGGGTGAACCTGGCCTCCCAGCAGTGGAGGTCCCTGTAGATGGTGTATTCCTGGCTGGCGACCTCCCCCTCATCGAGGTCGTAGTGCAGGGAGTAGTTCAGCCTCCACCGCTCGGACGGAGAGAACGCGAGCCCGCCGTCGATCCAGTAGGAGGCGTTGGCGGGGTCGGCGCCCCGGGAGTAACGGAACGTGAGCGAGCCGTCCCACGCCATATCGCCCGGGAGAGACCCCATCGACTGAGCTGCCAGTTCGCGTCTCAACTGCTCGACGGGAGAATCTGTCTGTGCGACGCGGTCCTCCCACGGTTCCGCCGACACCGCGGAGGGCTGTCCCCTGAGGTTGACGGTGGCCGGGACGGGCGAGTGCTCTAGCGCGCCGGCGTAGGCGTCGTGGCGGGCGGTCCATCTCATCGAGAGCGCGGGCCCGGGGCGGACCTCCAGCCCCGTGACCAGGTCCGACCACGGGCGCTCGTCCTTCTTGAGATCGTACGATGTCGACGTGGAGAGCCTCATCAGGTTGTCTATCTTCCGCTCCGACTCACCCGAACCCAGCTTGGCCTGCAGCTTGTTGACAAGCGAGAGACCCACCGACTTTTTCGAACGGGGCGTCGAGCCGAACCCGCTGAACGTATAGAAACGGTCCTGCCCGTTCTCGTCAAAGTACTGCGGGAACTCGGGCGTCCACGAGAAAGACGCGGACGGCTCCACGATATGCCTGAGGGCCGAGAGACCCGCAACCCCCGGGAAGAACGTGCCGTAGACGGTGGTCCTCACCGACAGGCCCGTGTCGTAGGTGAACCGGCCGGGGAACTCTGTGCCCTCCTTGTCGCGGTCGTACCAGTCCTGTCTGAAGTTGAGCCGCGGCGACAGGCTGAGCCAGCCCAGGTACTTTCCGGTACCCCTGAGGGACCCCTTGACACCCACGCCCTGGCGGACCACCGTCTCGTCCCCAGCCTTGTCCCGGTCGTTGACAGCCCGAGCGCTCCAGCCGAACGAGACCTTCTTGAGCCACGAGGCGTATCCCGGCAGCTCCCGCTCAGAGCCCACTATCGGCTGCTGGGTGGCCGTTACGTCGACCTTAGGCAGGAGCTCGTTGACGGTCTCGGCGTCCAGTTGCTCGCGCCGGTCGACCGTCACGCCGAGTGAGTACCTGCTCCACCTCCCCCTGACCCATAGCTGGGAGTGAAGACTCCTGTTGACGCTCTCCTGAATGCTCTGGTTGGAATCGCTTGCGTAGGTCGCGTCGCTTCGGAAGTCGCCGGAGGCGCCCGCAGTCCACACCCTGCCCATTTCCTGTCTGTGGCTGAACTTGAGGTCCCAGCGGCGCTTGTTGTAGAGAAGCTCCTGCATGAAGGACGCCTTGACGCTGCCGGAGAGCACGTACCTCCGCTTGTATCTGGTCTCCACATGCCCGATCCATCTCGTCAGCTCGTAGTAGTCGGCCCACACGGACGCGTCCCAGTAGTCGCTCGGCGCCCAGTAGTACCCGAAGTTCCGCACGAATCGACCTCTGCCGCCTGTGATCCCGAGTTCGAGCTGGGGAAGCAGGAAGCCGGAGTGACGCTCCTTCCGAATGGGGAAGACATAGAACGGCAGAGCAAGCACCGGAATCTCACCGATGTAGAGGATGACGGGCTTCGCGACGACCTTGTCGTTCATGTAGACCTTCATCCTGTGTGACACCAGGCAGTAATGAGGATTGGGGTCGGAGCAGGTCGTGTAGGTCCCGTGGCGCACCTTGAGCGTGCCATCTTGCTCCCGAACGATGTGGTCGCCGTAGTAGAGACCATCCTCGAACGTAGTCACGCCGCCGTCGATGGTCCCGGTCTTCCCCTTCAGGTCATAGCTCAGTTGCGCGCCTACCAGCCTGTCGTCCTTTTCGCGGAGGTCAGGGTTCCCGGACGCCTCCAGGACCTGCTCGCCCGGGTCGAACATGATGTCGTCGGCCAGAAGAACGGTGGTCTGGTGGTCGACCCGTGCCGCTCCGGTCAGGACGATCCGGTTGCGGGCGACGTAGTAGTTGATCTCGTTGCTCTGGTAGACGACGGTGTCGAACGCGATCGAGTCGGCGGGCGCCGGGGGCCCGATCAGCGTCTCCGGCTCGGCGGGCGCCCGGGACTCAGCTGGCGCCGACCCTTCCGGCAGGAAGGAATACGTGCCCGAGGCCTGCCCACGGAAGACCACTCGCTTGATACGGTCCTCCGTGAACAGCACATCTATGGCCCGTGATGTGATGAAGTTCCTCTCACCCGACCCTCCGACCGAGTGCTCGCTCTCCGCGTGCCCTCTGACGGTCGTGAGAATGGGCTGGCCCTCTTCCATGAACATGGTCAGTGTGTCGCCGCCCACGACACCGTGCGACCGGTCCCCCTCCGGGTCATCCGGCTCGATGTGATACGTGGCCCGGGCGTTCTCCGTGGAGACGACGCGCGAGATTTCGCCGTCGCGGGTCGAGACCCTGATGCGGGCGCCGGTCAGCCGGTCCTCGCCCTGCTGCACGGACGGGGCGCCCACGAGCACGATGCTGCCGCCCCTGCCGAGCGACGCGGCCCTCGCGCGGGCCGTGATGTCCTCGCGCTCGATCGTCACACCACCGAAGGCGCGGATGGCATCGGTGGCCGTGCTGAACTCGATAACGTCCGCGGTGAGCGTCCCGCCCTGCGTCCCCTCGTCATCGTAGGTTCTGAGCGTCGGCCCCTTCGAGGCCCTCCCCTCACCGGTGTCGAAGTCGTAGACGAGCAAGCCTGCGAGGAGCTCGGAGGTGTCGTCGCTGTCCCGGGAGCGGACGTTGCCCCGGCAAACGGCGACGTTCTCTCCTCTCAGCATGTGGATCCTGTCGGCGGTGGTCGTGGCGGACGTGTCCGTGTAGGAGGCGTTGCCCCGGAGATACGCGATGTCGGTGTCCAGGAAGTAGTCCAGGGTGTCACAGGCGATGGTTCGCCCGTCATCCTCGCCGGTGACGTTGCCGAAGATGACGACGTGCCCTTCGGTCTCATAGTAGACGCCGCGCGCCCCTCTGAGCGTCGCTCCGAGACGGGTTACCGTTACGTTCTCCGCGAGCCGTACGATCCTGCCCCGGGGACCTTCCTCGGCCTCCACGCGCTCGGCGGTGATCATGAACTGGTCGGAACCGGGCTCATCAGGGACGGCGGCGAGAGAGGGAACCGCCGGCCAGGCGGCAGTCGCCACCGCTACCAGGAGAGAGAGAACTGTCGGGGACAGCTTCACAGGGACACCGCCGGATTCGGGAACAGCACTGCCCGCTGAGTCTCGGCTCACACGGGCGGGAACTCGTCGCGGGCCAGGAGGGCCGCGCCGACGACCCCGGCGGTATTGCCGAGCTCGGCCGGGACCACCCTGGGCAGCGAGACGCTGCTGCCGTAGCAGCGTCGGGCCATCTCGGCGCGCGTCGGCGCCAGGAGCGGCTCGCCGGCGGCCGCCACTCCGCCGCCTATCACTATCACGTCGGGGTCGAGGGTGAGCACCAGGTTCGCCAGACCGGCGCCCAGCGCCCGCCCCACCTGCTCCAGGGCTTCCGCCGCCACCGCGTCGCCCGCGGCCGCGGCCTCACCAACCTCCTTCGCGGTCAGGACCGTCGCGGCTCCGGTCACGACGAGAACCGACTCCCGTCCCTCGTCTAAGAGCCTGCGGACGCTGCGGACCACGGCCTCGGCGTTCGCCAGTCGCTCGAGGCAGCCCGCGTTGCCGCACGGGCACGGATCCCCGTCGCGTTCTATCGTCGTGTGGCCGACCTCACCCGCGAATCCGCCGCCTCTGTAGAGATCGCCGTTCAGGATGAGGCCGCCGCCGATACCGGTGCCGATAGTCAGAACGACCGCGTTGGTCGCGCCGCGGGCCGCGCCGACCAGGTACTCGCCGTATGCCGCAGCGTTGGCGTCGTTCTCGATGCAGGTCGGAAGCCCCAGCGCCTCCGCGACCATCCGGCGGAGTTCGACGTCGTGCCACTCGGGAAGATTCGGTGAAAGGCGGACCACTCCCGCGCAAGTGTCGACGAGCCCCGCCGACCCCACGCCGCAGGCAACGACCTCGTGGTCCTTGTTCGCGCTGGTGAGGTTCTGCGTCAATCTGGAGACGACATCGACGGCGTCGCCGGCCGCACCTCCCGACCAGGACATGCTCAGGAAGGCGACAAGGCCGCCCTCCTCCGACACGAGCGCGGCCTTGATGTTTGTGCCGCCTATGTCGATGCCCAGATAAGCCCTCACGCCGGTCTAGCCCTCCCTGCCGTAAAGCAGGGACTCGCCGGTCTCCTTGTCGAAGAAGTGCAGGCTGGCCGTGTCGAGCACCAGGTCGACATCGGTGTTTACCGAAGGAGGCGTCCGGACGTCGATGCGGGCGACGAGGTCCTTCCCGCCGACGGCGAAGTAGAGAAATATCTCGTTTCCCATCGGCTCGATGACATCCAGGTGGGCGCGCATCGGGGCCGAGGATTCCAACCTGCCGGCATCCGCGGCCTCGTAGATGTCCTCGGGGCGAATGCCCAGCACGATGTCCCGACCGCCGTAGTCGGCGAGGAGTCCGGCCGTCGGCTCGGGAATCTCCGCCTTGAACGCGGCCGACACGGCCATCAGCTTCCCGCCTTCTTTCTCGATGCCGGCGTCGACGAGGTTCATCGCCGGGCTGCCGATGAAACCCGCGACGAACTCATTGATGGGATTGCGGTAGATGGTCAGGGGGTCGGCAACCTGCTGTGCGATGCCGTCCTTCATGACGACGATGCGGCTACCCATCGTCATCGCCTCGACCTGGTCGTGCGTCACGTAGATGATGGTCGCCTTGAGCCTCTCGTGCAGCTTGCTGATCTGCGTTCGGGTCTGGACTCTCAGCTTGGCGTCGAGGTTCGACAGCGGCTCGTCAAAGAGGAAGACCTTGGGCTTCCTCACGATGGCCCGGCCCACCGCGACCCTCTGACGCTGTCCGCCCGAGAGCGCCTTGGGCCGGCGGTCCAGCAGCGATGAGATGTCGAGGATGTCGGCGGCCTCTCGCACGCGCGCGTCGATCTCGTCCTTCGAGTATTTCCTGAGCCTCAGGCCGAACGCCATGTTGTCGTAGACAGACATGTGCGGATACAGCGCGTAGTTCTGGAAGACCATCGCTATGTCGCGGTCCTTGGGCGGAACGTCGTTGACGAGCCGGTTGTCTATCAGGATCTCCCCGTCGGTCACCTCCTCCAGCCCCGCCACCATCCTGAGCAGAGTGGACTTCCCACACCCGGACGGCCCCACGAGCACGAGGAATTCCCTGTCTTCCACCTCCAGGCTGACATCGCTGACCGCGACGACCTTGCCGTCGAAGACCTTCGTTACCCCCCTCATGCTAACACTGGCCATGATGCCTCCTAAGGCCATACGCGGCTTGGAGTGCCCGGCTACAGCGCCTGCCCGACGCCCAGACTGGTCAGTATATCGCCAACAGTGTAGTGGGAACCGGTGACCAAGACAAGGTCTCCTTCGCGGGCGTCCGAGAGCGCGCTCTTGAGCGCCGCCCCCGCGGTGGGGACGACACGATGAGGAAGATCGAGCTCCAGGGCGACGGCGCTCAGGGTCTCGAGATCGGCGGCCCGCTCGCTGGCCGGCCTCGTCAGAATCACGAGGTCCGCGCGGTCGTGGAACGCCGAGAGGAACCCGCGCACGTCCTTGTCGCCCATTATGCCCACGACGGCAATGAGCCGGTCGTAGTCGAAGACCTCCGGCAGAGACGACAGGACCGCTTCCGCCCCGTCGGGATTGTGCGCGACGTCGGCCACGATCGTCGGGCGCTGATCGATGACCTGCATGCGCCCCACGCAGCACGCTTCAGAGAGGCCGCGTCGCAACAGGCTCTCCGAGAGCGAGAAGACAGCGAGCGTGTCCAGCTCGTGCAGGGCCACGACGGCCACGCGGGCGTTGTGGACCTGATGCCGCCCGAGCATCGCGACGGACAGCGCCTCGTACGACGTGGCGTCGTACTCGAGGTTGAACGCGCTCCCGTTCGAGGAAATCGAGATCAGGTCGATCGGGGCCTCCTCGAGCACGGAGACGAATCGCGCCTTTCTTGCCGCGGCGACTCCACGGATGACGTCGAGGGCGTCGCCGGAGGCGCCCGTCACGACGGCGCCCGACTCGCGTATGATGCCCGCCTTCTCCGACGCGATCGCCGCGATGTCGCTGCCGAGTATCTCGGAGTGATCGATCGCGATCCCGGTGATGACCGACAGCACGGAATCGAGCGCGTTGGTCGCGTCAAGCCGCCCGCCGAGCCCCACCTCTGCGACCGCGATATCGACGCCCTCCTCAGCGAAGTAGAGCGCGGCCACGGTGGTGGCGATCTTGAAGAAGGTCGCCTCCATCTTCTCCGCAGCAGGCTTGAGCCTGTCGACGAGTTCCACCACCCGTTCCGGGGGGATGCGCTCACTGCCTACCAGAATCCGTTCGGTGAAATCGACCACGTGCGGTGAAGTGTAGAGCCCCACCCTGATGTCGTGCTCGCTCAGGACGGAGGCTATCATGCAGGAAGTGGAACCCTTGCCGTTGGTGCCGCCCACGTGGACGACCCCGAACTGCTCGTGCGGCAAACCGACGGCCCCCAGCAGCCACTCGACGCGCTCGAGGCCGGGCTTCATCGTGAACCTGTGGCGGGCGAACAACCAGTCGAGGCACGCCCTGTATGACTCAGAGCCCTTGCTTTCTTGCCTGGCCAAGCGCGTCCTCCGCCGAATCGCGGTCGTCATCCGAGAAGAAATCCAGAAGCTTCGCGAGGGCGCCCTTCAACTCCTTGCGATGAACGATCATATCGATCATCCCGTGCTCGAGCAGGAACTCGGACCGCTGGAATCCGTCCGGGAGTTCCTGCTTGATCGTCTGCTGGATGACCCTGGGACCCGCGAAGCCGATGAGCGCGCCGGGCTCAGCGACGATCACGTCTCCGAGGGACGCGAAGCTCGCCGTGACGCCGCCCGTCGTCGGATGCACTTGGATCGCGATGTGCGGCAGACGCTCTTCGTGCAGCTTCGCCAGCATCGCGCTCGTCTTCGCCATCTGCATCAGCGAGAGGATACCCTCCTGCATCCGCGCCCCGCCCGAGCTCGACAGCGTCACGAGCGGTATGCGCTCCTCGATGGCCATTCTGGTCAGGCGCGCGATCTTCTCGCCCATGGCGGAGCCCATGCTCCCACCGAGAAATCTGAAATCGAGAATGGCCAACATCGTGAGGTGCCCGTCGACCCGGGCGCTTCCCGTCATGACGGCCGATTTGCGGCCCGTCTTCTTCTTGGCGCTGCTGATGCGTTCCGTGTAGCTCTTGGAGTCCACGAAGCCCAGGGGATCCTTCGACTCGATGGCGGTCAGGAGTTCGACGAACGTGCCGGGGTCCGTCAGGATGTCGCGGTACTGGTCAGCCGAGATCCGGAAGTGGTACCCGCACTTGTTGCAGGTCCAGAGGTTCCGCTCCAGTTCCTTGTGGTAGATGATCTCGCCGCAGCCCTCGCACTTGCGCCAGAGGCCGTCCGGCATCTCGCGCCTCTTGGCGTCCTTGATCCCGGGCTTGCGCCGCTTCAGCCAGGATACCTGGTCCATGGTGGATGCTCCTTCTCAGCCACTCGGTGTGCGATTCGCCCCTTACCGGTTGCCCTGGTCGCGAGAGCGACCCCGCAGGACATTCGCTCCGCTGTCATTGTCGCGAGAGCGACCCCGCAGGACATTTGCTCCGCTGCCATTATAGCCTCTCGAGGGTGTTCGATACGAGGGAAACGAGCGCGCCAGCCCCGAGCCTGCCCGCCTCGAGAACCTCCTCGTGGGTAGTCCCGTGGAAGCGCCCGGGCAGCGGGACGTTCGTCAGGAGCGCTATCCCCAGGACCTCCAGCCCCCTCGAGTGAGCCGCCTGCACCTCTGACACGGTCGACATCCCCACCGCCCTGGCCCCCATCAGCCTGGCCATCCGTATCTCGGCCGGGGTCTCGTACGTCGGCCCGAGAGAGCCCATGTAGACGCCCTCGCGGAGCCTTATCTTCCGGTCGGCCGCGGCCTCCCGGGCCAAAGCCTTAAGGCGTTCGGAGTAGGCGCCGGCCATTCGGAACGTACTCTGCGGCAGTCTTCTTACGCCCGACACAGCCGCGATCTGGTCGCTGATGAGCATGAGATCTCCCACATCGAAGCCGGGGTCGATCCCGCCGGACGCGTTGGTGATCACGAACACTCCCGCTCCGAGCTCAGCCGCGAGAAGAACTGAGAACGTCACGTCATCGGGCGAACACCCCTCGTAGTGATGGACCCTCCCCGAGAACACGAGCGTGCTCGTCCCCCCGAGGGTGCAACCGACTACGGCGCCGCGATGTCCACTGACGGCCGTGCGAGGGAACCCGGGGATGTCCGCGTAGGGCACGGAGAGCGTGTCGCCGAGCCCGTCCGCGAACGAGGAGAGCCCGGACCCCAGAACGACGGCCCCGTCGGGATCTGCGAGGCCGCGATCGAGGAGCATTCTTGCGGCGGCGGAGACGACAGCAGAGTCCGTGTCACGCGGATGTGTCAATTCCCCTCATCCCGGGACGGGATCGTCTTGAGCATGACGAGCGCGTCCTCACCGGTGTCCGAGTAGTACCCCTTGCGCAGGGCGACGGGTATGAACCCGTGGTCTTCGTAGAGAGCGATGGCGCGCGCGTTCGAGACGCGAACCTCGAGCGTCGCCCGCGTCACGCCTCGTTCGAAGGCAGCGCGAAGGCAGTGCGCGAAGAGCGCCCGCCCGACGCCTTCTCCTTGCAGCGACGGCGCGACGGCGATGTTGCCGACGTGCAGCTCGTCCTCAACGAGCCACGACACCAGGTAGGCGACGACCTCACCCTCCTTCTCGACGACCCAGGGAAACGCGCACCTGTCGGCGGCAAGCTCGGCCTCAAACGAGGTCCGCGACCATGGCATCGGGAAGATCTCTTCCTCGATCGCGCATACTCGGTCCAGGTCTGAGGTCCTCATGGGTCTGATGTGAACGGGCGTCCCGTCCATCTGAAACAGCTCCCTGGCCGATGGCGCCCTAGATCCCTCTGAGATAGACGGGCTCGAGCGTTGCAGCCTCCGCTGGGTCGGGCGGCCCCAGTTCTTCGACTATGGCCACCATCGCCAGGGGTGTGGCCGTGGACACCTCGTCGTCCGGAAAGCGCGCACGATCCCCGAGGGACGCGGAAAGCTCGTCGGTGCAAGCCGCAACACCATTGCCGAGGAAGAGAACCTCTTCCCCTCCGGCCGCCGCCTGCACGCGCTCGATCATCGCGGCGGGGGCGACCGCGACATCCGGGAGCATCCGCTCGCGGATGTCGCCCAGACGGAAGAGCGCAGCGTAGACCTCTCCCCTTCTCGCATCCAGCATCGGGCAGACGAGCCCTCCGTACGGCCTGGCGCTCTCGGCGAGTGCCGCGAGGGACTCGACGGGCGCCACGGGCAGACCAGAGGCGGTCGCGAGCCCCTTAGCGGTCGCGAGCCCGACGCGGAGCCCGCTGAATCTCCCGGGCCCGATCGACACCGCGATCACGTCGAGCTCACGAAGTCGGACGGACGAACGTGACAGAACCTCCTCGACCGCGCCGAGCAGTTTCTCGGTGTGGCCCCTGCCCACGGTCTCCGTGAGCTCCGCCAGAATCGACCCGTCCCTGACAACTGCCACCCGCTCCATCGGTGTCGACGTCTCGATCGTCAGAATCAACATCCGCCCTCGCTCCTAAGGCCAGGACTCCCTGAGCCGCGTAAGTAACCTCTCCCCACCGTCCCCGAACGCGCTCACCGTGAACGCGCGGCCGTCTGGCCCCTCGATGTCTATGACAACGCGCAGGCGGTCCGGCGGAAGAAGCTCCGGCACCCGGTCGGCCCACTCGACCAGGGCGACGCCGTCAACGAAGAAGATCTCCCTGTAGCCGATGTCCTCAAGCTCTCCGGCGTCCGTGATGCGATAGAGATCGACGTGGAGTATCGGCACGCGTCCAACGTATTCGTTCACTATGACAAATGTGGGACTGGTGACGTAGCCGTCGTACCCCAGGCCCTCCGCGGCACCCTGAATGACCACTGTCTTGCCGCTACCGAGCTGCCCCTCAAAACCGACGAAACCACCCCGAGAGAGCGCCGCACCCAGCGCCCGCCCAAACGCCCTGGTCTCGTCCGGTGATGCTGTCCGGAAGCGGAAGGTGTCAGTCACGTCGGGGCCTTAGGCTAGCGTTTCGGGACCATGGTGGCACAGGGCAGGATCATCTCCTCCAGCGAGATGCCCCCGTGCTGGAAGCTGCCCCGATACTGGCGTTCGTACTTGTGAAACTCAGTCGGGTAGACGAAGTAGTAGTCCTCCTTGGCGATGGCGTACTGCTTGCTCGCACCGTCGCTCGGCAGCTTGTACGCGGCGGGGTCCCTAATGAGGAAGGTCTCCTTCTCGTCGCACCCGAGATTGCTGCCGAACTTGTACCTGAGGTTCGTGGAGGTGTCGCGGTTGCCCCTGATGAGTGCGGCGCGCCTCCCCAGCACCGCTCCATGGTCAGTGGTCACGATGACGGTCGCTCCCTGGCGGGCCATCTCCCTCATGATGTCGAAGAGGGCGGAGTGATTGAACCACGAACGCACGAGCGAGCGGAACGCCGGCTCGTCGGGCGCGATCTCCTGCAGAATCTCCGACTCCGACCGCGAGTGAGACAGGATGTCCACGAAGTTGTAGACCAGTGACACGAAAGGCAGGTCGTGAAACGTCGACATCTGGCGCCGGATGTTGTCCGCCTCGTTCTTCTCGTAGATCTTGATGTACTTGTGGTCGCGCGAAAGGTAGATGCCGAGGTCGTTGAGCTGCCGGTCCATCATCTGCCGCTCGAACCTGTTCTTGCTGAACTCGTCGCGGGAGTGCGTCGCCCACAGCTCGGGGAAACTCTGGGAGAACTCGATCGGCCAGCGCCCGCTGAAGAGCGAGTTCCTGGAGTAGGGCGTCGCCGTGGGCAGGATCGAGTAGTAGTAGTTGTTCTCGATGTCGAAGTACGGCTCGAGGCTCGGCACAAGACTCATCCAATGGTCGAGGCGCATGCAGTCGAGCACGACGAAATAGGTCTTCGTCTTCGCCTTGAGGTGGGGAGCCACGAAGCGCTCGAATATATCAACGGACAGGATGGGCCTGTCCGGAGCATCGCTCGTCCAGTCCAGGTAGACGTCGGTCACGTAGCGGGCGAACTCGGCGTTGGCGGACTTCTCCAGATCGGAGTGCGTCTGCCTTAACCCTGGATCGCGGAACCGGTCGAGCTCCAGGTCCCAGTTGACCAGCCTGGTGTAGACCTGGATCCAGTCCTCCCACGTCATCGGGTCCATGATCCGGCTGCGGAGCTCGTTGAACTCCGAGGCGTACGTCTGCGCCAGCTGATCCTGCAGGATCCTCCTGCCGTCCAGGAGGCGCTTGATCGCGAGGAAGACCTGACTCGGCTTGACCGGTTTGATGAGGAAGTCGTCGATGCGCCGCCCCAGCGCGTCGTCCATCAGCTCCTCTTCCTCGCTCTTCGTAACCATCACGACGGGAATGGAGGGATCGAGTTCCTTGATGCACCCGAGTGTCTCCAGTCCGTCGATGCCGACCATCATCTCGTCCAGGAGCACCAGGTCATAGTGCTCGCCCCGGAGCATGTCCAGGGCCTCGCTCCCTCCGCAGGCGGTAGCGATCTCGAAACCCTTCTGCTCGAGGAAGATGATGTGCGGCTTGAGCATCTCTATCTCATCGTCGACCCACAGGATCCTTCGTGCTGAGACATCCATCTATGTCGTCGCCTCTCCCTGGTAGTTCGCGCCGCCTGTGCCCCCGCGACGCCGCGGTGTGATTCCTCAGTTCGCAGGAAGCGTGATCACGAACGTCGTGCCCCGCCCGACCTCCGACCAGCTCACGTCGAGCTTCCCCTTGTGGTACTCCTCCACTATTCTCCGGGCCAGCGCCAGTCCCAGACCCCAACCCTTTCGCTTCGTCGAGTAGCCCGGGACGAAGATGCGCCTGCGTTCCGCGGGCGTGAGCCCCTTCCCGTTGTCGGTTACGCGGATCCGTATCGAGCCGTCCCTGGGAGAGTGCTCGGTCGATATCTTGATCGTCCCGCCGCTGTCCGGCAGCGCCTCGGTCGAGTTCTTGACCAGGTTCTCCACGACCCACTCCATCAGCTCGCGGTTGATCTCGACGGGCGGTACGTCACCGTAATCCTCAATGATCGTAACGTCCCTCTTGAGCGCCTGGAGTCTGCGGCGCAGGTAATCCGCCACGTCCCTGAGAACTATGACGAGATCTTGACGCTTCGTCTTCGGAATCGACCCGATCTGATTGAAGCGGAGCGATATTTTCTCGAGTCTATCGAGATCTCTCTGCATCTCGTCGGTCATGTCGGCCATCTCCTCGGCCGGACAGCCGCCCCGGGCCGACTCCTTGATGAGCTCCACCCAGCCCATCAGAGACGATATGGGGGTCCCCAGCTGGTGGGCCGTCTCCTTGGCCAGACCTACCCAGATCGAGCGGAGCTCCGCCACCTTCGCGTTCCGGAAGCCCAAGTAGCCGAGGAACACAAGTACTCCGAACGCGAGAAGCTCGAGAGCCGGGACGTAGCGCATCTCGCGAATCATGCTCGACTCTCCGTAGTGGATGTAGCCGAGGACGGTGGCGTCACCGATGTGGGTCATGGGGATGGGGTCGTGCTTCTCGTCGAGCCCGGCCGAGAACGCGACGATCTCCTGGAAGATCGAACCCTCGAGGTTGGACGGGTCGGCACTGATGTACTCGTCGTGGCTGATGTCGTCCGGGGCCACGTCGACCGGAACACCCTTCCACGTTATGGGGATGCCCCGGACGTCGGATATCACGATCGGGAAGTTGATGGCCTCGATGAGCTCGGAGAAGATGACTCGCAGAGGCTCGTTCTCACGGGACTCGTACGTCGCGGTGGCGCACAGGCCCGCGATCGAGCGCGACAACGTGGCCGACTGCGCCTCCAGGCGGCGGATGAGGCTGTTCGTGTAGAAGAATATGAGTATGGCGAACGCCGAGACGGCGATGAAAACGTAGGCCCGGGTCCTGTAGACAACGGGCCGCTCGGTGTCCTGGAGCTTGCCCCAGCGAAAAGGCATACTGCACCCCCTTCCGCGCGAATCGAAGACGCGCGGCCTCCCGCCGAACCGTCCTGCGGTCCTACGCTATCTCCGAGAGCCCGCCCATGTACGGTCGCAGAACCTCCGGGATGACTATCTTCCCGTCCGGCGTCTGGTAATTCTCGAGTATCGCCACGACCGCCCGGGCGAGCGCCACTCCGGAACCGTTCAGCGTGTGCACGAACCTCGGCTTGCCGCCCTCGGACGGTCTGTACTGTATGCCCGCCCGCCGGGCCTGGAAGTCCTCGTAGTTGCTGCAGGAGCTGATCTCCAACCACTTCCCGACGCCCGCGGACCAGATGTCGATGTCGTAGCACTTGGCGGCCGCGAACGAGAGGTCTCCCGTGCACAGGATCTTCAGGCGGTACGCGAGGCCCAGCCGCTGGAGGATGGTCTCGGCGTTCGCCGTCAGAGCTTCGAGCTCGTCGTAGGACGTCTCGGGCTCAACGTACTTCATCATCTCCACCTTGTCGAACTGGTGCACGCGTACGAGCCCGCGCGTGTCGCGCCCGTACGACCCGGCCTCGCGCCGGAAGCAGGGTGTGTAGGTCGTGTAGCAGAGAGGGAGCCGCTCAGCCGCGAGGATCTCCTCGCGGTGGAGGTTGGTCAACGGGACCTCGCCCGTCGATATCAGGAAGAGGTCGTCCTCCTCGATGTGGTACATGTCCGACTCGAGCTTCGGCAGTTGTCCCGTCGCCTGCACGGCCAGGCGGTTCGCGATAAACGGCGGAGACACCTCGGTGTACCCGTGCTCGGTCGTGTGGACGTCCAGCATGAACTGGATCAGCGCGCGCTCGAGGCGTGCCCCCGCTCCCACGAAGACGGGGAAGTTGGACCCGACCAGCTTGCCCGACGCCTGGAGGTTCAGGATGCCGAGCGCCTCACCGATCTCCCAGTGCGGGACGGGGTTGTCGCACAGGGAGTGGGGCTCGCCCCACTCCCTGACGGGGACGTTCTCGTCCTCGTCGGCCCCCACCGGCACGGCCTCGTGCGGGATGTTGGGGATCATGAGCGCGAGTGCCTCGATCTCCTCGCGCATCGCTGCCAGTTTCTCGTCGTAACCCTTGATGCTCGCCGCGACCTCGCGCATACGCGCGATGGGCTCGGATGCGTCCTCGCCCGCCTTCTTGAGCGTTGCGATACGCTCGCTCTCGACGTTTCTCTGACGCTTGAGCTCATCCGACTCGACGATGATCGCGCGTGCGGCCTCGTCCAGTTCGAGCAGGCGGTCGAGTTCCGCTTTCTCTCTCTTGTCGGCGATCGCCTTCCGCACGATGTCGGGGTTCACCCTTATGAATCTCAGATCCAGCATGTTCGTATCCGCCAGTTGGTCCCGGATGCTGTGCGCTCTCTAGCGCGTTGTCACTGTCTCACGGGAAGAGCTGTCCGCGGAGACGGCCTCAGCGGGAGCGTTGGGCCGCGTGGTCTGCGGGAGGTTGAGAACGAGAAGGTCGTCCTCCTGCGGCTCGCAGAGGGCGGTGCCCGAGCGGGCCAGCATCGCCGGCGCTTCCCCCGGCGCGGCTGCGACCGGAACGTGGAAGAGCCTGATACCCAGAAGGGCCATCCCGCTCGCCGCGGCGACGGCGACGAGCGCTATGAAAAGCGGCCTCCCGCTCTGGAACAGCGAGAGGTAAACGGCCACCGCGGTCAGGAATCCAGAGATCACGTATATGACCGTCGCGGTCTGCTTGGAGCTCAGGCCTAGACAGGCGATCCTGTGAGAACTGTGATCCCGGCCTCCCTGAGCGAGGTCCCGTCCCTCGGAGACTCGCGAGGTCGTGACCAGGAGCGCGTCGAAGATCGGATAGCCCAGCATGAGGACCGGGATGAGCAGCGCGCTGACGCCGCCTTCGGCGTAGGCCACGGCTCGGAGAGACAGGCCGCCCACGACGTAGCCGAGGAACAGGCTTCCGGCGTCTCCCAGGAAAATGGACGCGGGGGCGAAGTTGTACCACAGGAACCCCAGTGCGCCGCCGGTGACCGCGATCGCGGCAATGGCGGTGTTGGTGTGCCCGTGACCGACTGCCAGCACGAAGATGCCGAGTGTGGCTATCGCCGCCAGTCCCGCGGTGATGCCGTCCATGTTGTCCAGGAAGTTGAACGCGTTCATCAGGCCGACCATCCAGAAGAGAGCCAGGACGAACGCGAGCGGAGCGGGCAAGGGGATGCCGTCGATGCCACCCGACAGGAGCATGATGGTCGCGGCGACTGTCTGCCCGACGAACTTGGAGCGCGGGCGCATGCCGTTCGCGTCGTCGGCAAGACCGAGAACGATCACCATGAGACCGCCGGACATGAATCCGACCAGCCGCGCGCTGTACGGACACCTGATGAGCGCGAGCGCCGCGGCGGAGGCCGCCAGACTGGCCAGTGCGACGGCGATACCGCCCATCAGAGGAGTCGGGCTCAGATGGATCTTGTTCTTGTTGGGGTAGTCCAGGAATCGCAGACGCTTGGCGAGACTCCTCACCGCAGGGGTGAGAGCCAGGACCGCCAGGAGCGCTAGGCCAAACGCACAGAGAAAGATCATGACAGTTTCCAAGCCAACAGATGCCCGCTCAGCACGGGATTATTCTGACACAAAGACACAGCTGTCAAGTTCTTTCTCTGGCATTCACCTCCTCGGGCTCACCGGGCGGTGCCGGCGGAAGGACGCGCGCGGGCTTGAGCGCGCTACTTCTCGAAATCCGTGACCACACGCTCAAGGAGTTCCGAAAGAGACACTCGAGCCTCATAGCCTATGGCCTCGCGGATCTTCGTCAGATCGGGAACACGCCTCCGCATGTCCTCGAATCCCTCCTCGTACGCGCGCTCGTATGGAATGTGCTCGATCGTCGACTTGCTCATCGTCAGTTCCTTGACCATCGCGGCGAGGTCGTCGATCGTCGTCTCTTCGTCGCTCCCCAGGTTGAACACCTCGCCGTTCGCCGCGGGCTCGTCCAGCAGACCGAGCACTCCCCGAACGACATCCGACACGTCGCAGAAGCACCTCGTCTGCTGGCCGTCGCCGTGGACCGTGATCGGATGGTCCAGGAGCGCCTGCTTGACGAAACGGGGTATCACCATACCGTACTGTCCGGTCTGCCTGGGGCCGCAGGTGTTGAAGCACCTCACGATGACAATGGGCAGCTTCTTCTCCCTGTGGTATGCGAACGCCAGGAACTCGTCGATGGCCTTCGAGGACGAGTAGCCCCAGCGCGTGATCGTCGTGGTCCCGAGCACCCTGTCGTGCTCCTCCTTGCACGGCTGCGAGTTCGCCTTGCCGTAGATCTCGGAGGTCGAGAACAGGACGACCTTCTTCTTGCCGTCGTTGGCCTTCTGGAGCACGACCTCCGTGCCCCTGATGTTCGTCTCGAGCGACTTCAGGGGATTGTTGATGATGTAAGCCACGCCGACGGCCGCGGCGAGGTGGAAGACGACGTCCACCCTGGCCGTCATGTCGGCGACGATCCGTTCGTCGAGAATCGTATCGATGACGTAATCGAAATCGGGATTGCTCTCGAGATGCGCGATGTTCTCGAAACGGCCGGTAGACAGGTCGTCAATGACCGAGACCTTGTCGCCCCTCTCGAGGAGCGCTTCGACAAGATGAGAACCGATGAAACCGGCACCGCCGGTGACGAGCGCCTTCATTCGAGGTTGTGCCCTCCGTTCGAGGCGAGTCCCAATACTGAGACGCGCGCGGGATCACCGTGATTCATTCAATCCGCCAAGGTCAGTGACTATACAACTCTGGGGGCCTGTAGGGCAACCGATTTCGCCCGCACCCCGAAGGAGGCTCATCCCTCCCCCCAATCGGATGCAAGGGCCATGCCTCTGGGCGACAGGCAACGTCCGGACGCCTTCTGGAGCGCGGAGCGTGGCCGGACCGGGAGTGCTCAGGAACCGCGGCGTCCAGGGGCGGTGGTGTTCACGGGCGGGCGACCGCTATCCAGTCGCGGCCGAGGTCAATGAGCGACAGGCGCTCGGGCGGAACGCCGGCGGCAGCGAAGAGACCGAGCACCTCTCGCTTCGTGTAGAACCTGACGAAGCTCCTCGAGAGCAGGAAGCGGAGCTTCCGGATCGGGACGCGCCACTCCCATCGCTTGGGGAAGGACGCAAATATGCGCCCGGAGCACATCCCGACCATGAGCCCGAGGTCGACGAGCGGCTCCTCGAGGTAGTCGAAGTAGCCCGTGGCCACCACCGCCTCGAACTTCTCGTCGGTGGAGAGGTCTTTGAACTCGGCTACGCGGAACTCGCACGTGTCGGACACGCCGCGGCGCTCCGCCTCCTCCCTGGCGATCCTTATCATCTCCTCCGCGAAGTCCACGCCGACCACACGGGACGCGCCCTCGGCCGCCAGGGCCACCGCGTAGCGGCCCGACCCGCAGCCGACGTCCAGGACCTTCCAGTCTCCGGGCAGCGGGGCGAGGTTACAGATAAGGTGGAAGCGCTCGACCACGACGCGCCGGAAAGCGCGGTCGATGACGCGCTGGTAGAGCGGCTTCCGCTCCTCGTAGACGGCGTCGAACCGAGCGGCCGCGCGATCGAAGTGCTCACGTACGATGTTGCTCGAGCTCATGTTCCATGACCTTTCCGAGTGATTCGAAGGAGAAGTCGGACAAGAGACGCAGAAGCTTACCGCGCGTCGACCGCAGATTCCAGTAGTGCGTGAGCCTCGGCTTCCAGTGGAACGGTACGCGAGGGTGGTTCTGGTCGAGCTCCCACGGGTGGATGTAGAAGACCACGGGCCTGCCCTCGCTCTCGAGGCGCCTGACGTGCGCGCGCGTCAGGGCGTAGGGGTAAATCCGGAAGTACGCCCCTCCCGTAGCGGGCACCCTGCGGCCGGGGTAGTCCACGACCGACACCGGGAATTCAAAGATCGCTCCCGAGGGTGTCGGGACCGGTCCGGGAACCGGGTCGAAGTCCGGTATGCCGTACCGCCAGTTTCTGACGGGAAAGACGCTCGAGTCGCAGCGGAACCCCAGTTCCGCAAGGACCTCGAGGGCCCACAACGACTGCCGCGTGACGGAGAAATAGGCGGCGCGGTACGCCGTGACCGGTGTGCCGGCGATGTCCTCGATGGCCTTCTTCGCGTCCGCGGTCTCCGTGCGGAACCGCTCACGCGTCATCGTGTAGAGAAGATCGTGAGACCAGCCGTGACAGCCGACCTCGTGACCGCCGGCCACAAGGTCCCTCACAAGCTCGGGGTAGTCGAGCGCGACGGGACCTAGGAAGAAGAACGTACCCCGAGCGGAGCGCTCCGCCATCGCGCCCATGAGGACGTCCATGCCCAGGCGCAGGCGGCGTTCCGCGGAGGCCTTCGTCTCGGGAGTGATGGGTATTCCGTCGAACCAGTCTTCGACATCGACCGTGAAGGCGTGCAGCAAGATGCCCTCCCCCCGCTTCGCGGGGCGTGAGCCCGGTCAGCCCGTCTGTGACCGCATCATTTCGTCGTAGAGGTTCTCGAGATCCAGTATCATCCGCTCCTCCGAGAACGACCTGTCGAACTCCTCGGAGGCGGCTCTGCTCATCGCGGCGCGTCGCGGTGTGTCCTCGACAAGGACGGCCAGCCGGTCGGCCATCTCACCAACGGCGCCGCGTGGAACCAGATGTCCGTTCTTCCCCTCCACCACGGCCTCGGCGATGCCCGCGGTGTCGTATGCGCGCCCGGGAACGCCGGTCGCCAGAGCTTGCAGCACGACGCGCGGCAGCCCCTCCCACAGCGACGTCAGCACGAACACGTCCATCGTCCTCAGCAGATCGTGCACGTCGTCGCGGACGCCCAGTATCCTCAACGCGTCACCCAGACCGGCCGCCTCCGCCACTTCTTCCACAGAGGCACGCATCGGCCCGTCCCCGACGTAGATGAACGTGACGTTCTCGTGACCATCGAGCAGCGTGGTCGCAAGCTTGAGGAAGTCCATCGGGTTCTTCTGGGGCGTGAGCCTGCCCACGGAGCCCACGACCACGTGGCCGTCCGGGATGCCCAGCCGCTCGCGGACGGCGCGCCCCCTGCCGGCGTCCGGGTGGAACCGGCTCAGGGGGATGCCGCTTCGTATCAGCCGGTAGTCGGATGGCGAACCGATGCCCTCCTCGAGGCCGACCTCCGTCGTCTTGTTCGAGACGGATATCATCGGGTGCGTCCACGGCGCGCGCGCCCCCTCGGCCGGCGGGAAGCGCCATCTGGGAAGCCGGGGCATCCGGTCGTGG
>JAUWLR010000205.1 GCA_030613615.1 Candidatus Eiseniibacteriota bacterium | reverse complement strand
AGCGACCTCAACGACCGGTCGGAGTTCATTGAGCTCTACAACCCCGGCGGCGAGACTGTCGACCTGACGGGCTGGGTGCTGACGGACATAAACGACTCCGGCGAGTGCGGCGGGTCGAATCTCTGGGAGTTCCCCGAGGGGACCGAGCTTGCGGCTGACGACTACGTCGTGATCGCCAAGGACGCCAGATCCACCATCTACGGGCAGGGCTTCTACTACGTGTTCTGGCAGTGGCCGGACTTCGAGCTGGTCGACCCCTATCGCCAGGACTCCGAATGGCCGAACGACGTCGAGGCCATGATCCTGATAAGTCCCTATGACGGCAACCCGACGGTGAAGCAGGAGATCCGTCTCATCGGCGGCGCCGACGGCAACGGCACGCTCGTCGCGGGCACGCCGTCCTATGAAGCCGTCCTTCTCTACACCGACCGGACGATGGCCTATCTCGTTGATGCCGTCGAGTACCGCGACCCGGTGTTCTTAGCCGAGGACCCCTGCGCGGACGCTCCGGGACTGGGAGGCGTCGACGACGCCTGGATCCCGGGCCCGCCGCCCTGGCACACGTCGCTCGCCAGGAACGAGGCCTCCGACGACACGGACGTCAGCCGTGACGACTTCTCTCTGCTCGCGCCGACGCCGGGCGAGCAGAACCCGGCTTCGGATGAATCGGCCCCGACGGTCCTCTCGGCTTCGGGCGCCAGTCACAACCTGGCGCTGGTGAAGTTCAGTAAGCCGGTGGACCCCAATGACGCGGAGAATCATGCCAACTACCTCGTTGGAGACGGTGTCGTGGTGCTCGAGGCGACGTTGTCGCGCGACGGGCGGACCGTGTTGCTCAAGACGACCGACCGGACTCCGGGCGAGTTGTACTCGATTGACATCGACGGCGTGAGAGACGTGGCCGGCAACCCGATGGAGAGCTACTCGGACTCGATCGCGTTCGGCGCGACCACCATGCCCATCACCGAGCTGCAGGAGTACGACGAGAACGGCCTCAGCATAAGGGCCGGCCAGACGGTGAAGGCAGTCGGGTTCACGACCGTCCCGGCGGGGGTCTTCCAGCCCCAGTACACCAGCATGTACATCCAGGAGCCGGACGGCTTCGGAGTGAACGTCTTCATGTTCGGACAGATGTCGGAGCCCGCGCTCGAGGGCGACCTTGTCGCGGCTACGGGTGAGATCGTCGACTACATCAGCGGTTCCGGCGCCGGAGCAACGACGGAGGTGGACGCGAGTTCGGTAACGATTCTCGCCCGCGGGTTCTCCCCGCCTGAGCCGACCGTGATGAAGACCGGCGAAGTCAGCCATGAGGACAACGAGGGCCTGTTCGTGCAGACGTCCGGAGTTGTCGTGAGCGTCGAGGGCTTCGCCATCTACGTCGACGACGGTTCCGGATCGATCCAGATCTACCAGAACTTCAACAACATCAACTTCGAGCAGTTCGCGGTCGGCGACAGCGTCAGTATGATGGGCGCCGTTCTGCAGTACGACCAGACCATGCCCTACTTGTCGGGATACGAGCTGGCGCCGCGATACGACGCTGACATGGAGATCCTGGAGGCCCACTACTCCGGGAGCGCGGACGTCGAGATATCGGCCCGCGTGCTCGACCTGGGCTCCGATGAGGCCATTGAGATTCGGTACAACGCGCCGAAGGCGAGCCACGTCACCGTGCGCATATTCGACCTCAAGGGAAGAGACGTGGCGACTGTCTACGACGGTAGCTGCCTGGGTCCGCAGCGGGTGATGTGGGACGCCAGGGACAACGCGGGGAACAGGTTGCCGATGGGCGCCTACCTGTGTCACGTCATGGTGAGAGACAGGGAACGCGGCAACGGAAGCAACGCGGCAGTGCCGATAGTCATCGGGAGGAAACTGAACTAGCTGGCGGACGAGAATGCAGATGATACGAATGGTCTCAGCATCGAAGGAGGTACATGTGAAAGGGGCAAGAGCGATCATCGCCGTCGCGGCGGTGGCAGTCCTGCTCGTGCCGTGCGCGGCCTACGCGGAGGGTGTGTTCGACAACCTCATCCTGTCGCCCAGGGCCCGCGCAATGGGCGGAGCGTTCGTCGCGGTCTCGGACGATGAGACGGCCATATTCACGAACCCGGCGGGGCTTGCCGATCAGGCCTCCATCGGCTTCTACGGGAGCTACGTGGACCTGTACGGCTATTCGTACTTCAACCTGGGGTCCCTGTCGGGGGTGGTGCCGACGAGGTACGGGACCGTGGGATTCGGCGCCAGGATGTTCACGGTCGAGCAGAGCGACGTCGATCTCCTGAAGGAGTACACGATCTCACTCGGCCAGGGCTTCACGCTGATGAAGGACGTCCACTCTTCGCTCGCGTTCGGTTACGCGGCGAACCTCTACGGGTTGTCGTTCGAGGCCCAGAGCGTCTCGGGCGAAGACCTTGGCTCGGCCAATACCGTCGGATTCGACGTGGGCGTGCTCGGTACCCTGCGCGGACGGACCCGATTCGGGTTCTTCATGAAGAACATCAACAACCCGAAGATGGGCAAGACCGACACCGAGGACCTGCCCCAGTGGTTCACGGCAGGCGTGGCGTACAGCCCCTACGGTGGTGTCACGACATCGCTCGAGATGCAGAAGCAGGACGACGAGGACGTCAGGACCTGCTTCGGCGTCGAGGCCGACGTAAACGACTTCGTGACGGTTCGGGCGGGTCTGCAGAACAACCCGAACAGGGTTTCGGCGGGGTTCGGAGCGAGATGGCATGGGGTCCGTATCGACTACAGCTACACTTCGCATGCCGTTCTGCCCGGCAGTCACCACTTCGGACTGGGCGTGGCGTTCTAGAGCGGTTCGGACGGACCTGGGAACCGGGCGAATCCGGTTCCCAAGCAGAGTGAATCAGGGGAGGCACGATGAGACCACTGAAAGCCATGGGGTTCCTCGCGATCCTGGTCGGCTTGTTCCTGACCTCGATCGCCCCATGTGTTCGGGCCGAGGAGCCGCTGGACCTGAACCGCGCGACGCTCGAGGAGATCATGAAGCTCCCGATCTCGGAGCCGGCCGCGCGCGCGATATGGGAGCGCAAGGAGTTCAGGTCCTACTTCGTGAGCGTATACGAGCTGCGAGAGCTGCCCGAGATAGGACAGGAGGAGCTCAACCTGCTCAAGCCGCTGGTGAAGATAGTCGCGGTCCCGGTCGAGGACGAGGAGCTCAAGAGGGTCAACGAGATCTACTACAGGATCCGCAACTGGGAGGCTGAGGAGGGGGCCAGTGAGGCGCTGGTGGATCACTGGATCGATCTCGCGAAGGACCCGTTCAACATCAACGAAGCGAGCTACTGGCAGATCGCGAATCTGCAGACGCTCTCGCCACCCGACGCCGCCGCCATCTACCGCTACACACAG
>JAUWLR010000101.1 GCA_030613615.1 Candidatus Eiseniibacteriota bacterium | reverse complement strand
CGTTGTCGAAGTCCGCATACAGGCAGACCTGTGCGGAAGCTGTGCCTGTGGATAGAAGAAGTACAGAGGCGATGAGCATCGTGCAGATTCGTGAGCAGTGTCTCATCATCCACCCTCCTTCTGAAGCTCGCCCGGCGTGGGAACGCCGGTACGATTGGTGAGGCTCGTGCCGACCACCATTCACCCTTATCATACCACGTTGCGGGGTGCCGAACAACGACGTTCGGCGGAGAAGGGTGCTCCGGAGACACCAGCGCCGTCCGAGATCACGATCCCATCGATCGCAAGCGCCGTCTGCTGGCGCCCACGCACTCAGGTCCCCTGGACGACGGACAATTCACATCGATTCTCCATCCGACCCTGCGTGGGTTCGAAACACGTCCACCGTGGGGAGCCAGTTCATCACCCACGCAGCGCCCGCTTTAGCGCCCGTATGTGCGCGGGCGTGGTTCCGCAGCAGCCGCCGATGACCTGGATCCCGAGCTCCAGAAGCTCCGCCGCGTGCTCGGCCATGAACTCGGGCGTCTCGCTGTAGACCACGTGGCCTTCGACGAGCTGCGGCAGCCCGGCGTTCGACTGGATGAGCATCGGCGCGTCGGTACACGCCCTGAACTCCCTCGCGATCGCGACCATGTTCTCGATTCCATTCCCGCAGTTCGAGCCCACTAGGTTCGCTCCCGCTTCCAGCAGTCCCGACGCCGCGCTCGGCACGTCCACGCCCATGATGGTGTAGAACCCGCGCGGTATGGCGTCGAAGGTCATGGTCGCCATCACGGGGATGTCGGCAGAGACGCTGCGCGCCGCCTCGATCGCGAGCCTAGCCTCGGAAAGATCCGTCATCGTCTCGACGCACAGGACATCGACGCCGGCCTCGACCAGACCTTTGATCTGCCGGCGGAAGCTCTCACGCACGTGGTCCGGTTCGGCATCCCCGTAGGGGAGGAGCGTCCGGCCGCACGGTCCGCACGAGCCGGACACGTACGCGCGTTCCTCCACGACCTCCCGCACCGCCTCCACCGCCAGCCGGTTGATCTCCTCGGTCCGGTCATCGAGCCCGTATGCCTCGAGCTTGAGTGCCGACCCGCCGAACGTGTTGGTCTGCACGACCTCCGCGCCCGCGTCGAGATAGAGTCCCGCCACCTCGCGCAGCACGTCCTGCCGCGACAGGTTGAAGGACTCGGGGGCGTCGCCCGGCTGCAGTCCGTGGTCCATGAGGAAGCTGCCCATGGCGCCGTCCGCCACAAGGACGGGACCGCTACCTACGCGTTCGAGGAATGGCTGCATCGCTCTCCTGCCAGCTTGGGTAGCCGCTGCATTGCTACCCCACGAGTTTGGGTAGCCGCCGCGCCGCTACCCCACGAGTTCCCTGGCGCACTCCACCGCGTTGGCCGCATCGAATCCGTAGCCGTCCGCACCTATCTCGCTCGCGTACTCCCGCGTCACCGGCGCACCGCCGACCATCGTCCGGACCGACGAGTTCAGTCCCCGCTCCTTGAGCAGCGAGATCACCTGCCTCATCGCCGGCATGGTCGTGGTCAGGAGCGCGGACATCCCGATGACATCGGCGTCGGACTCGCGCGCGGTGTCGACGAACTTTTCCGGAGAGACGTTCTTCCCGAGGTCGATGACCTCGAACCCTGCACCGCTCAGCATGATGCCGACCAGGTTCTTCCCGATGTCGTGCAGGTCTCCCTGGACCGTGCCGATGACGACCTTCCCGCGGCTGTGCAGGTCGGTCTTGCCCAGGTGAGGCTTGAGGATCTCGACACCAGCGGTCATTGCGTGGGCGGCCAGCAGCACCTCGGGCAGAAATATGTCGTGCGCCCGGAACCGGTCGCCGCCCACCTGCATACCTGCCAACAGTCCCTCCTCGAGGATCTTCGGGGCGGGCAGCGACTGGTCCATGGCCGATCGCGTCAGCGAACGGACCTCCTGGTCCTCCCCGCGCTCGAGCAGAGCGGCGATCTGTTCCAGAATCTCCATGCCGATCTCCTTCGGGCCCTAGTCTATGCCAGCTCTTCGATCCGCCGCCTGCAGTCGTGCGTCGGGCAAATCTGACAGAAGCTGTAATCGTCTGTGAACTCGTGGATCTCCGCCGGTCCTATCACCATCACGCCCGAGATGGACTTGACCGGCTCCATCAGACAGCTCTCGGTCAGGTGGATGCCGATCTCCTCTGGGCCGAGTGCCGCGAAAAGCGCACGCTGGCCCGTGAGGTTCCAGCCGCAGTAGCCCGGGCTGTAGCGCAGGATCCGCGAGGCCGCGCCGGCCCTTCCGTCGGTGCGCGCGTCCGCGAGCACCATGCCGTCCAGGTGTACGCACGCACGCTCCGTTCCCTCTGAGGCGGCCGCGTCCAGGGTCGCCCCGAGCGCGACCTTCCCGTCGTCGAATAGCGCGGAGGCACGGTCACTGAGCGAGGCGCCCAGCGTGACGGCGAAGAGCGTCAGTACCTCTGCCCGCGGAAAGATCTCGAGAAGTGGGGAAGGACTGTCGTTGTCGCCCGCCCCCTCGTAGATGGCGGCGAATCCGTCCCCATCGACTTCCGCGACGATCCCTCTGGGACGGGCCTCGGACCGGAACTCCTCGAGCGCCTCAGCGACGAGCCGCTCGACTCGCGCTCCCTGGTCCTGGTCGCCCGGCACGCCCATCGCCCGGAGGACGGCGCCCTCCGTCGGCACGACAGACGCGGGCGGGATGTCGATCAGCTTCTTCACAACGGCTCCAGCTCCGGCAGCTTCTCCATTCCGTGCTGCTTCGCCTCCGCGCTCATCAACTCCACGAGTTCCTTCTTCACATCGTCTGACAGGCGCGACGGCTCGTACTTGTCGAGGTGCTGCTGAACCTCGCGGTGCGCGCGCTCCCCGAGCGTTGTCGAGCCCTCTTCCTGCCAGCGCGGCAGGTTGGCGCGCTCGATCACCGGGCCGGGGAAGTGATGCTCGCTTCTCAGGTGTTTGCGCGTGTGGTCGGCGATCAGGAGGTGCTCCTCACGGAGCATCTCCTCGAAGAGCGGCCGGGCGGGGAAGTCGTCCTTCGGTTCTATCCCGCGGATCATGCGCTGCACGAGCCCGCAGATCTCGTTGTCGACGACGAGTTTCTCCAGAGACATGCAGCGTTCGAAGTCGAGCATGCCAGGGCCCGAGACGCTGTTGATTCCCGAGAGCGCGGCGAGCGTCGCGCCCATCGAGGTCTCGAGTCCTGCCTGGGCGTCGAGCGCCTTGGCATCGCTCAGAGCTATGTATGCCTGCGTGGGGATGTCGAGATGCTTGCCTATCTCGGTGTAGGCGCAGTCGATCATCTGCGTTTCGATCGCGCCCATCGGCGTCGTCTCGTAGCGGATGTCGAACGCCGCGGGCGAGCCGCCGTAGAGGACCGGAGTCTCGGGGTTGGCAAGCTGGCTCAGGACCACGCCGCTCAGCGTCTCGGCGGTGTGCTGGACGAGACTGCCGACGATGGTCACCGGCCCCATGAACCCCAGGAGCGGCATCGACACGTACTCGACCGGAACCGAGTCGGCTGCGCAGTCGAGGAGGTTCTGTGCCGTCACGTTGCTCCACTTGAGCGGCGCGGTCGGGCAGCACGAGAAGATGGTGAGCGGCTTCGCGGCGAGCTCCCGGGCGGTTCCGCGGACGGCGAGCTGCAGGTCCCGCATCAACCGATAGGACTTGATCGTGAAGGCGCCCGTGACGACCGGCTTCTCTCCGTAGAGGAGGCAGATGAACAACCGGTAGCTGTCCTGGATCGCCCCCGGCACGTCACTCGCGATGAAAGCGGTGCTCTGGGCCTCGATGTGCTCCATGCGGCTCGTCAGTTTGGTGAAGCGTACGAGGTCGTCCGTGACCGGCGTGCGCATCTCGCCCGAGTCCGCGTCGAGCACGGTGATCCCCGACGAACCTGGAGTGAAGTGCACCTTGTCATCGGCGAGGTCGTGGGTCCGGTTGCCCAGAACGTCGTAGAGGGCGAAGCCACTCGGCGCCTTTGCGACCGCCTCCATCACCAGGGACTCCGGGAAGGTGACGCGGCCGCTCTCACGGTCAACCGTAGCGCCGTGGTCAGCCAGGAGCGCCACCGCGCTGTCGTTCTGGATCTCCATCCCGAGTGTGCCGAGGAGGTCGAGTGCTTCGCTGATGATCCGCTCGATCAGTTCGTCGTCGAGGAACTGCAGTCTTGGGCGCATGGCTCTCTCTTCGCAGCTACGCTTCGCGGCGCCGAGTGCGTCGGCAGTGGACGGGTCCATCATCCTACGATTCAGGCCGGCAGTCCAGCGGCGGCTACCAGGTGTATCCGACTCCAAACATGATGTGAAAGGCGACGTTCGTAGTCGCGGCCTCTCCATTGGCGACGCACACACTCGCCCGTGCGAGGGTCACCTGTGTCTCGAGAGCACCGATCCAACGCTCCGACAGCCTGAAGCGCTTGCCGGCGCCGGCGAGGACCGCCGGACCGCCAAGCTCATATCCGGTGTCGAGTATCCCCCGATCTGGGGGGCCCTGCCCCCGAATCCTGGAATCCGCGTGGGCGATCACGACTCCGGCGCCGATCCTGAGATCCACCGGACCTGCGGGGAAGGTACGGTTCACCGTGAAGATGTTGAATCCGTCGGTAATCTCGAACCGCTCGACCTCTTCTGTCGTGTTCCGTAGGTGGATCTTGTGGTGGATGAACTGGAGCTCCCATGCGCCGCGCGTACGGAGGCGTGCCAGACGAAGCGCGTAGTAGACGGGGAACTCAAAGGGCTTCGTCGTGTAGTCCGCATCGATCTCGATGCTGCTCTCACCCTCCTGGTTGATCGCGAGGGACGTCCGGGCATTGAGCGCCCCGCCCAGGAGAAGCTCGATCGAGTTCCGTCCCTGCGCAAACGCGGGCGCGCTCGACAGCAGGGCCAGGACCACGAGGCCAACCACAGACCGAGTGAGCCGCGTGTAGTCTCGCACGACTGGCCGCCTTCTGTTGTAGGGAGCCGGAAGCATGACTCGATGATACCACCGCTGCGCGGACGGGCCAAGAACTGCCGGTCCACTCCCGCGACGCGGGCGTCCGGCTGGAAGAGAACGCGGCCCCCGTCGTTCGACAGGGGCCGCTGTGTTTGCGTGAGGAGGCGTTGGAGTACCCGCGCGCTGTGTGTGTGCGGGCCCGTACCCCTAGTTGTTGTGGAGAGCCTTGATCGCGCCCCAGGTCGTTGCCTCGACCGGGGACGTCCCTCCGAGGAAGTGACCGTTGAAGGTCAGCGACAGGAGCGGAAGGGAGTCATCGAACCCGGCATCGCTTTCCAGTCGAAGCCGGACATCGAAGAAGCCATCCGGGTTCGCGCTGACGTAGCTGCCCACGTTCGTCGGGTCCACTCGCTGGCCGTCTTCCAGGTTCTGCTCTAGGATCACGACAGCGGCATCTGCAAGATGCAGCCCCTCGGGCGTGTCCACGCGAAGAGAGATCTCATGCACGGCGTCCCGACTGAACTCCACGTGGCACACGAACTCTACCGAGGAATCACCCGAGAACACATCGAAGAAGCGTGCGGGATCAACTATCGGCAGCTCCGGATGCAGCGCGAGCAGCGTCCCCGGTTCCCCGTCGAGCGATGTCAGCTCTATCAGGAGGTCGATGGCGGCTTCCGTGGGGAACGCCGCGCTGTCGGGACCGGCGCAGTACGTGACGTTGAAGTGCAAATCCTCTGCGAAATCGCACCCCGGCACGTGGCCCTCGATGGCCATCAGATTTGTGCCGAGAGGGTCGCCCGCTCCATCCGCTGCCCTTCTGACACCGAGAGCCAGTTGTCCATCGCGCTCGAACGTGCCCGATGTCTCATGGGCGACGTCGGTTCGGTGGCAGGTTGTCGGGTAGGGAGGTCCGGTGACGACTTCCAGGTCGGAGACGACATCGAAGAAAGAAGGGGCCGCGACGGCTGTCGAAACCAAGGCCAGTAGTGCCAGCGTCGCCACTGTTGTGATAAGTCCGCTGCCGCGCATTGGTGCAATCTCCTCGCTCCACAACTTAGCGTCGCTGACCTGCCCGATGGTCTGGATACGACCATTTCGATGCGGGTCGGCTTCAAGAAACTCATTATAGCACAGAAGAGCCCCTCGGGCAAAGACGCGTCCAAGCTACAGCGCACGAACAGAGGAGCATGGGCGCTGTGGCGGGCCCGCTGATCTCGCGGAGTTCCATGTATCTTGAGGCCAGTAAGCAAGTATGGTAAAATGACGTAGACACATGAGTGCTCCACCCTGCGCTGCGCGAAACACCCATCTGATATGACGCGAGGGGGTCACGTGAAGACCATCCTGGCAACGACCGCCCTTCTGCTGTGCCTGTTCGCCTCGTCCGGGGCCGACCACGGCCTGCTTGAGGGTCTCGATGTCGGTGGCCTTGCCTTCACGGAGTTCGAGGTCGGTGACAGATACGTCGCGTACTTCCATCAGCGGAAGATTGGAGACGCGATCGTCGAGAAGGATCACATCGTTTACAGGTTCGATCAGGCAACGCACGAGCTCCTGGAGAGGAGATCGCAATGGCGGGAGGATCTGCCGGATGAGCTCCCGGCGCTGCGCCTGACCCAGGAGAACGCGGAGGCACTGGCCCCCGGCGAGGTCCAGTTCGGCAAGCTCTACATCGTTTCTCCCGACTCCGATGTCTTCCCCCTTGATCCGACGCCCGAGAATCCGTGCTGGGTCGTGCGCAGCGCAGATCAGAGCGGGGTCGTCACAGTGAGTATCTTCGACGCCGTGACGGGTACGTTCCTCGGCAACGGCGTGCCACCCCCGTACACGGGTTTCTCGATCACCGGACCCACCGAGTTCGGTCCATGCAGTTCGGGATGGTACGCATGGGCCCAAAACGCGGAGGGCTGGTTCAACGCCATGGGCTACCCGACCGAGTATGTCGTGTGGCCGTCGAACGAGCAGTTCCGCGGCCACGTGGAGTCCGACGAGACCGTGGTCGTCTACGAGATCGCGCACTCCGACGACTACGTTGGTTACGCGTTCGAGAGCGGCTGTCTGAACGGCAGCGACATGGAGGTAGTCACGGCCGCCAACGTCAGGTCGTGGATCGCGGAATACGAGAAGATGCCTTTCACCTTCCTTGCCAGCTGCTATTCGATGTGCGAGACGGACGAGAATCGCCTTTCCTACGAGTTCCGGAAGGGGGAGAAGCGGAACACGGCGACCATCGGTTACTGCGGGATGTCCAATCCGATCTGCAACGACTGTTGGATCTTCTCGCTGGCCTGGCAGAATGCTCTGTTCACGTACTTGGCTGCGGGGTACACGGTGGGGGACGCGTTCGACAGGACCAACGCGGACTACCCCGTATGCTCCGGCCCCAACTGCATGAGACACGTTGGGGGCGGTGCGCTGACGTTGGTGCCGCCGCTCGTCAGAGTGACGGTAGACCGGCTGGTGCCTGACGAGTACCCGACGATTCAGGCCGCGGTGGATGCGTCGAATCGCGGGGACATCATCAGGGTGGCAACGGGCGTGTACGCCGAGAACGTGGTGCTGCCCAGCCACGCGGCCCTCTACGGCGGACACGACCCGACCTTCACCACTCGCGATCCGGAGGCCTACCCCACGATCATCGACGGTGGACATCTGGACCACACCATGTCGTGTGAGGGCGCCGACCACGTGGTGGTGGACGGCTTCGAGATCCGCGCCTCCGGCAGCTCCCACAGCGGCGTGTACGCTCGAAATGCCCAGGCCACGATTCGCGACTGCACCATCTACGACTGCTACCGGGGGATCGAGATTGCATACGGGACGGGCAATCCAGCAGAGGGCGAGCCCATCGTCGAGTACTGTGAGATACGAGGCAACGCGCACGTCGGCATCTACGTCTACGACGCGATCCACGATGCCGTTCACATCGAGCGGAACACGATCCATGGGAACGGCGGCCTGGGGGTCTACTCGTCAGGATCCTCAATACAGATCATCTGCAACACCATCGCGTTCAACGGCAGTGCCGGCGGGATTGACATCAGAGACGGCAGCGCCGTGATCAAGAACAACATCATCACTGACAACGAGGGATACGGCATCTTCTGTGCGGGCACGGTGCCGGACGTCACGTACAACGACGTCTGGAACAACTCGGTCCTCGACTACAACGGCTGCAGCGGTGGCGCCGGCTCGATCTCCGAGGATCCGATCTACTGCGATGCTGCCGCCGGCGATGTCTCGGTGCACGCCGGCTCGCCGACGGTGGGAGCGGGGGAGCACGGGGTCAACATGGGGGCGCTTGGCGTCGGTTGTCCCGAGGGCCCGCAGGGGCTGGCCGTTGTGCAGAACGGAGCGTCGCTCGAGGTCTCGTGGAGCGCTCCGCCCTGGGCCAGGACGTACGTGGACTACTACGTAGTCTATCGGGACACGACACTCGTTCCGGAAACGGTCATAGCGACCGTCGATGCACCGGACACGGTCTTCGTGGATATCACGCCGCCGCCGTGCGAGGAATTCAACTACTGGGTTTCCGCCGTTGACTCGGACACGCTCGAGGGAGCGCTGTCGAACAGAGCGACCGGGGAGATCTGTTATGAGGGCCCGGGCGACCTCTCGGCAGTCTTCAATGAGGGCGCCAACGAGCTCTCGTGGTCCCGCGGGTCAGGCCCCATCGACTACTACGTCATTCAGCGGGGGAACGAGATCGTCTCTCCTGATTCCATCGGCTGGGTCGCGGCCTCCGACACTACGTTCGTCGACACCGCCGTTGCAGAGTGTCCCAGAGACAACTACGGCTACGAGATCGCCCCGGTCTACGACACGGGGTGGAGGGGAGAGCACTCCGAGCTGGTCTCGGTCGACCCGGCGCCGTCGCCTCCCTCGGGCATAACAGCCGAGTGGGTCGGGAGCGACATCCAGCTGACGTGGGACGACAACTGCGAGAGCGACTTCAGGCGGTACTGGATCTACCGGGACACGGACCCGATCTCTCCTCCGATCGACGGCGACCTGCTGGTCGGCTTCACCCCCGACCCGGAGTTTCTGGATGAAGGGCTGAACCCGAGCTGGACGTACTTCTACCGTCTGGTGGCGACCGACGCGGAGTCGCAGAGGAGCGAGTACTCCGACATGGTCGTCATGGGTACCGGAGACATACTGGCGGTGCCGTCGTTCTACGGGACGATCCAGGCGGCGATAGACGCGGCTTCGGTCATAGATACGGTCCTTGTGTCACCCGGCACGTACAACGAGAACATCACGATGAAGAACGGCGTGATCGTGATGAGCACGGACGGTCGCGCGACCACCACCAT
>JAUWLR010000198.1 GCA_030613615.1 Candidatus Eiseniibacteriota bacterium | reverse complement strand
AACGGGATCACCGTAGCTGACAGCGCGCGTCCGTTCCTCAGGAGCAACGTGATCGAGCTGAACACGTTCGCCGGGATCTACAACACGGGCGAGCCGGGTCCGGAGGTGGGCCGCCCGCTCGGAGACGCGAACGACATCATGGACAACTCGTTCTTCCAGGTGTTCAACCTGAGCGCTGGGACCGTGGATGCCGCCTACAACTACTGGGGCAGCACCTGTGTGGGCGACAGCCTGTTCTACGGTCTTGTGGACTACGTGCCCTGGACAGACGAGACGCACACGGAGACGTACACGGAGTGCGGCACGGGCGTCGATGAAGGCGTGGCGGTGAAGCCTTACCTGAGCCACAACTTCCCTAACCCGTTCAATCCTACGACGGCCATCCAGTATCGGGTGCCGTCGCCGGGCAGTCGCGTGCGTCTGTCGGTCTACGATCTCTCGGGCCGGACGGTGCGGACCCTGGTTGATGACTACAGGAGCGGGGGAGAGCATCTCGCTATCTGGAGGGGTCTGGACGACCACGGCCGCGAGGTGGGCTCGGGCGTCTACTTCTACCGGCTGGAGGTAGGGGACACGAAGCTCGAGCGCAAGATGGTGATGCTGAAATAGCGTCCGCTCGCCGGGCCTGACCGAACGACCAGGTCCGGCTGCCGCGAATGCAGTCTTTCTGTCCGACAACGAAGGTTCTCTCCTCGAGATGAGGGCCGCCGGGGACTATTCTCGGGCGGCCCCTTGAATTCTACGGCAATCCATGATAAAATGGCAAATAGTAGGCGCTTAGAGCCGGTCTCGCTCCTCCCTGCGGATCGTGGAGGGGACGTTCGTCCATGAGCGGCGACGGATGGCTATGCCCGTCCTCACGAGCCGCGTTGCTCCCTCGTTCACTGGCCCAAGGAGAATTCCGATGTTCTCGAACATACGATCGGCAGTTGCGTTCATCGTCGTCGTGGCGGCGCTGCTTGTCGCGCCCCTTCTCAGCGCGCCAGCGCTGGCCGCGGTCGACCGCGACGTCACACAGGAAGAGGCGGCATGGCTCGCGGACGTTCAGGCGGAGATACAGAGGAACGGGTACGGCTGGACGGTCGGCCCGACGTCTGTGTCGCATCTCTCGCCACAGGCGCGGGAGCGGCTCCTGGGCGGCTACATAAGCGAGCGGGAGGTTGCCTACTTCATGGCCCTCGAACCCGACCCGGCCGCTCTCAACATGAGGTTCAGGAGCGCCTTTGACTGGCGTGACTACAACGGTGTGACCCCGGTTGACAACCAGCTCGACTGCGGGTCGTGCTGGGCGTTCGGCGCCGGTGGGTCCACGGAGGCTCACGTCCTCATCAACGAGGGAGTCACGCTCGACCTGTCCGAGCAGCAGTCGATCGACTGCAATTTCCAGGGATCGGACTGCGGCGGGGGCAATGCGATGCACGCCTTCGAGCTCCACCAGGATCCGGGTGGTGTGCTGGAGACGTGCCTGCCCTACCGGGCGGAGAATGGCACCTCCTGCAGGCAGGACCTCTGTGACAAGATGGCCATCATCGACGGCCAGACGACGATCTCGTACAACGTCGCAAGCCTGAAGTACGCGTGCGAGACCTACGGGCCCCTTTCCGTCGGCATGTGTGTCTATGATGACTTCTACGGCTACACCGGCGGCTGCTACGAGCACGCCGGCACCGACCCGGCCAACCACGTCGTTCTCCTGTGTGGATGGGACGACTCGATGTGCGGCGGGGCGGGAGCCTGGCTGGTCAAGAACAGCTGGGGCACCGGCTTCGGCGAGGGCGGGTTCTTCTGGATCAAGTACAACAGCTGCTGGATCGGGATTGCGGCGCGGCGCCCGCTCAATGCGCATGTGCCCAAGGTGCGTCTGGTACCCGACGAGTTCGCGACCATCCAGAACGCTGTCGACAACGCCCAGCGCGGCGACATCATCAAGGTGGCGGGGGGGACGTACAGCGGCACCGTGATTCTCACCGACTATCTCTCCGTCTACGGCGGGTACGACCCGACGTTCACGACCCGCGACCCCGACACGTATCCGACCGTCATCGACGCCGGCGGCACGGGCGCCGGCATCACCTGTCTGGGCAACCACATGGTCGTAGACGGGTTCGAGATCAGGAACAGCGGCGCCATGTCGTATGGCATTCAGATCAAGAACAGCGATATCCTGGTGCGCGACTGCGAGATTCACGACTGCTGGCGCGGGATCGGCATCCTCTACGGTAGCACTACCTCCACGGACGAGAACGCGGTCATCGAGTTCTGCGAGATATACGACAACACGGGCGCCGGCATGTTCATCAACGACGCCGACAACCCGCTCGTTCAGATCAGATACAACGCGATCCACGACAACGGGGCCGACGGTGTCTACGCGTCGATTTCGTCGGTAGAGATCAGCAACTGCACGATCGCCACGAACGCTGGCGGCGACGGCATCAGCGTGAGCGGTGGCAGCGTGACGATCAAGAACGGCATCATAGCCGGCAACGGGGGTTACGGCATCCTCTGCTCGAGCGTGACGCCCGTGATCGACTACAACGACGTGTGGGACAATACCGGCGGCGGCTACAGCGGCTGCTCGGAGGGCGCGAACGACATCTCTGTGGATCCCATCTTCTGCGACGCGGCCTCTGGAGATGTCTCGGTGCACGCGAGCTCCCCGACGCTCGGCGCCGGAGAGGGTGGCGTCAATCAGGGCGCGCTGGGCATCGGGTGCCCCGAGGGCCCGCAGAATCTCAGCGTCGCCCAGAACGGCGCCTCGCTGGAGCTTTCCTGGAACATTCCCCCGGAGGCGCGCGTCGACGTCGATTACTACATCGTCTATCGTGACACCGCGCAGGTTCCGCTCACGACCATCGCGACTATCGATGCCCCGACCACCAGCTTCACCGATGTCACGATCCCGCCCTGCGAGACCTACAACTACTGGGTCTCGGCGGTCGACACGGGCGGGCTCGAGGGCGCGCCGTCGAACCGGGTTGCGGAGGAGCTGTGCTACGACGGTGCGACGGGACTGGCCGTCACGTTCACCGAGGGAGGTAATGAGCTCTCGTGGATCTCGGGAACGGGTCCCATCGACTACTACGTCATCAAGCGTGGTAACGAGCTGGCCGCTCCGGATTCCGTCGACTGGGTTACGGCCACCGAGACGTACTACATAGATACGGACACTGGAGGTTGCCCGCGCGACAACTACGCCTACTCCGTCCTTCCGGTCTACGACACCGGTTGGCGCGGGGTGTCGTCTTTTGACGTCTCAGTCGACCCGGCGCCGTCGCCTCCGTCGGGCATAACAGCCGAGTGGGTCGGGAGCGACATCCAGCTGACGTGGGACGATAACTGCGAGAGCGACTTCAGGCGGTACTGGATCTACCGGGACACGGACCCGATCTCTCCTCCGATCGACGGCGACCTGCTGGTCGGCTTCACGCCAGACCCGGAGTTCCTGGACGAGGGGCTCAACCCGAGCTGGATCTACTTCTACCGTTTGGTGGCGACCGACGCGGAGTCGCAGAGGAGCGAGTACTCCGACATGGTCATCATGGGCACCGGAGACATACTGGCGGTGCCGTCGTCCTACGGGACGATCCAGGCGGCGATAGACGCGGCTTCGGTCATAGATACGGTCCTTGTGTCACCCGGCACGTACAACGAGAACATCACGATGAAGAACGGCGTGATCGTGATGAGCACGGACGGTCGCGCGACCACCACCAT
>JAUWLR010000062.1 GCA_030613615.1 Candidatus Eiseniibacteriota bacterium | reverse complement strand
GGAGCTGGAGTAGCGACGCCAGTTCCGGTGGAGTGCGCGCCCACGCCACATAACTAGGTATGCACCTGACAAGCTTGGCTGTCACGTCGACTGCACCGCGGGCTGGTGTCTGCGACGCACCCGCCGCGCCCGTGCGGCCGAAGTTCCCGCTGGATCGCCCCTGCCCGGTGGGGCGTGATGCACGCAACTAGAATTTCGGCAGGCTAATAGTAGTTAGCCGCGCGCGGCTGGCAGACGGAGGTATCTTCAATTGAGCGAGAATCTCTGGCCGAGCATGCTAGTTGGTCTATTGGGTGGTGGAGTCATCGCCACCGCGATCACGATGTGGTCCAATTGGCACATTGACCGGAGGGCGCGTCGCATTGAGCATCTCAGGCATCAGCTCCAAGATCTGTACGGTCCGTTGCAGTTCTTCGCATCCTCAAACGCCCGCCTCTTTGAGCTGAGCAAGAGGTTCCAGGACGCGTATAACAAGGAGTATATCCAGAAGGAGTGGAGCGACGCGCAGGAGACGCGTGAGCGGGTTCGCGCAGACGCGGAGCTCACGCTGGAAATCGCGAACGAATATGTGGAGCTCGCGATCAAGAACAACGAAGCCGTCGTGGGCGTGTTGGAGCGTGGTTTCGCTCTTCTTGAGCCAGATGACACTGAAGTGTGCAGCAGCTTCCTTGTGGATTTCGCCCGCTTGCGGGTGGAGTCGGACGACGAGGGGACTCTCAGGACACCATTCGAGATTTACCTCCAACTTGGGTGGTTCTCGTTCATGCCCGAGGAGTTCATCGCGGCGATTGATAGGACGTTCAAGAAGAAGCAGTCAAAGCTGGCGGAACTCGTGAAGTAGCCGCGGCGGCTAACTAGCGTATGAACCCGTCGAGCTTGGGTGTCACGGCGTCTGCAAGGGGGGCTCCGCTTCGCGTCGCCAGCACCCGCCGCGCCACCCTTGACGCTCGCGGGTTATACGCAGTCCGCTAGCGAGCGGACTGCGTAGACGGAGAGTTTGCGGAAAACGGGGATATCTCGAGGAGCGGCATCCATGAAGACATGCCCCCTGTGCGCAGAGCAGATACAGGACGCAGCCATCAAGTGCCGCTACTGCGGTAGCGCTCAGCCGCTTCCTGGTCAGAAAGCAACCGTGATTGTGGAGCGGCCGCTCTTCGAGGAAGGCGGGGTTATGGTCACGAATCTCCGTGTGAATCTCGGAGGGCGTAGCATTCCGCTGCCCAGCATCTCCTCTACCCGTGTTAAGGCCAAACGAGTCAAGTACTGGGAGCTATTCGCCTCCATGGCTACTGTCGGTCTGCTTGGCTCGTGTGCGCTCGCGATTGACACACTGGAAGGCATCGGTATCCTGTCACTGATCTTCCTCACAATGGGGATACTAGGGCTAGCAGGCGCGTTCGGGCGGAAGTACGAGCTTCGTTTGGCGGGAGTGCAAGGACGCATGCCTGGCTTGGTCAGCAAGGACAAGGAGTTCCTGGAATCGGTTGCGTGCGCGATCGAAGGGGCGCTAGAGGAATACAAGCAGGTTGCTGGCTGACCTGTCCGCTGGCGAATGGTAGTTAGGTGGTCTGCACGCATGACAGGAGGTGACCATTGCCGGATGCGGAAGCGAAACGACTCCCCAAGTGGCCGTTGCGGCTAGTGCTGTCACTCGTCTTGGTGCTCGAGGCATTCTTGGTTGTGATGCTCTCTGTGGAGGGAGCCACAGAGCACATCCCGATGATCGTGAACTCTGTCGGCCTCCTCGTGTTCTGCGTGCTAACCTGGCGCGGGATTCCCCGGAGTCGCTGGCTTCTCGTCGCGTTCCTGGTGTGGCGCGTCGTGGAGATCGGGATTGACATAGCCCACTTCGATCCCGGCGACCACCGGGTCGCCAGTTCACTGGTGCTGATCACGCTCTACGTGGTGGCCGGGTCGCTGGCCGCATCACCGTTGGGGCGCTCGAGGACGCATGCAGCTACGTAACCAGCGTACTCAGGAGCAGCAAATGAAACGAGTGGTCGGAATCGGTGGGATTTTCATCAAGTCCAATGCCCCGGAGGAACTCAAGGCTTGGTACCGAACCCACCTGGGAATGGACATCCAGGACTGGGGTGGAGTGGTATTCCAGTGGATTACGCCGGACAACCCTAACCCCAATGGAACGACAATCTGGAGCGTCTTCGACGGATCCTCGTCGTACTTCGACCCGAGCAAGGCGCAGTTCATGGTCAACTATCGAGTAGAGGACCTGCATGCAGTTCTGGATGCCCTCAGGGCGGAGGGCTGCAATGTAGATACAAGGACGGAAGAGTCGGAGTTTGGCGAATTCGGGTGGGTAATGGACCCTGACGGCAATCGGGTTGAGCTGTGGGAGCCTCCACCTGGCGCAACGGAAGGTTGAATGACAGAAGGGAATCGGCTGCCACCCGACCAGTGTATGCGGCCGCCGGGCGCCGCGACATTCGGGGGCGCCAGGAGGTAAGCGACCAAGCTTGGAACGTGTCATAGTCGTCGGGACAAGCTGTTCGGGGAAGACCACGCTCGCTCGACGCATCGCAGAGGTTCTTGAGGTCCCGTGCGTCGAGCTCGACGCGGTGTTCTGGGGGCCGGATTGGAGTGAGTGCCCCACGGACGAGTTCCGGGAGGCCGTCCGTCAACGTGTGGCAGCAGACCAGTGGGTAGTCGATGGCAACTACAGCAAGGTGCGAGATATACTGCTGTCGCGCGCAACAGATGCGGTCTGGCTGAACTACACGTTCCCAGTCGTGTTCTGGCGGGCGCTCTCCCGCACGTGCCGGCGGATCATCTCTCGCGAGGAGCTGTTCGGGGGCAATCGGGAGACATTCGTGAAGTCGTTCTTCACCCGCGACTCGATTCTCTGGTGGGTGATACGGACGCATCGCTGGCGGAAGCGTCTGTATCGCGAGCTATTCACCGTCGGTGCCGGAGCAGAGATTCGTCTGACGGAGCTTCGCCGACCTCGTGAGGCCGACGACTTGATAGCACGCATTCGCGCCACCCCTAAGGCTGGCAGCTGACACCCGGTCCATCAGGCAGACTTGAACGCGGCGGTTGTGTTCGTGAGGATCGCCAGCCGAAGGGAAGGTCTTGAATGAAGTTCGTGATCGGATGTGTGACGATTCTCTCGATGGCCATTCTACCGGCGGCTGGCGTGCTCCATCAGAACTACCCGAATCCCTTCAATCCCACGGCCGTCATCGCCTATGAAGTGCCGAGATCGTCTGAGGTGTCCCTGACGGTCTACGATCTGCGCGGAAGGGAGATTCAGACCATCGTGAGCGACTTCCAGGAGTCGGGGACATACTCTGTGGTCTTTGAGGCGGAAGACCTTCCCAGCGGTGTCTGTTTCTACGAACTGGAGGTTGGGGAGGGCCTTGTAGAGACGAAGAAAATGCTGCTCGTGAAGTGACATGGAAACGTGAGGTGAAACGTGCCTACGATCGTGATCGACGGCCCCAGGATACCGAGCATCGAGCTCAAACGGAAGCTGGTCGAGGGGTTGACGGAGGTTGCAGCAGGAGTATACGGGTTCGACAAGAAGATCATCCACGTACTCATCCGCGAGAACGCACCAGAGAACGTGGGTAGCGGTGGCCGTCTGATTGCTGACATCCACGCGGAGCGCGGTAGGACCTAGCTGCCCGCGACGCACCCGCCGCGCCGCCCTCAACGCTAGCGGATGATATGCGGTCCGTTAGACCGCCCGTGCCAGAATGATGGTAGACTGGAACGTCGCCCTTGGAGGGTCTTCCTGTGGATGAGCAGTTGGAGTTCGTCAAGCTCATAGTGTCGAGGTTGGAATCGGCCGGAATCGCGTACATGATGACCGGGTCAATGGCCATGTCCATCTACGCTGTGCCGCGCATGACCAGGGATGTGGATTTCGTGATCGAGTGCACGCCTGACGACGCGCCCCGCATCGTGAACATGTTCAAGGCTGACTGCTATGTAGATGAATCCAGCGTCCGCAGAGCAGCTCGGGAGCACTCGACATTCAACATCATCCACAATGAGTGGATCACGAAGGCCGATTTCATCGTAAGGAAGGATGAAGAGTACCGCAAGCTGGAGTTCGAGAGGCGTCAGAGCATTGACATAGGTGGCGTGAGTGTGTCCGTTGTCAGGCCAGAGGATCTGATTCTGTCGAAGCTCAGTTGGTCCGTGAACGGGGCTTCGGACCTTCAGCTAGGAGATGCCGCGTCCATCTGCGCAAGCGTCTCCGGTCTGGACTGGGAGTACCTGAAGAGGTGGGCCGGGGTCCTCGGTGTCGCCGAGCTACTGGAGAGGATGAAGTCAGCATGACCGACACGTCGCCCGAGGTCCTGTCGCGGTACCGAGCACGGCTTCTTGCGTTGTCCCCCGCAGCTCGCCTGGCGATGGCGAGCCGCATGTTCTCCACCGCGAAAACACTCGCACTCGCCGGCATTCGGAGAGAAGGTGGGCGTGCGGCCTCGTGCAGTCGAGAGCAGCTGTTCCTCCGGCTCTACGGCCACGAGTTCGACGCTGAGGAAGCGCAGCGGATAGTCGAGTATCTACGGACGGCGTAACTAGCCCATGCACCCAAGGAAGTAGAAGGAAGCCATGACAGAGGAAGCGCTGCATGCGCTTCAGGGAGAACGGCGCCGCGAAGGGCCCGGCGGCGCTCTCCACTTCGCCGGGTTCCGCTACTGGACTGCGTCTGTGCTCCCGGCGATCGTGGGCACGACGCTTCCATTCTGGCTCCGCCCACCGGGCTTCTCGTTCCGGTGGTTTGGGGCAATTGAGTTCCTCATCGCCACTGTGCTGATGTACTCGGGCTTCTCGTTCCTGCAGGCCCGGTTCGAGCGCAGAGCCACCAACGAATGGTCTGAATCCAGGCTCCTCGGGGCGGCAGGCGTGTGCGTCGTCGTAGCGTGCCTCCTGGGGCTGCACTTGAGCAGGTTCACGACAGGCGGCATCTTCATCGTCTACGGGCTCGCGACCCTCTTTGCGGGCGTGCTCTATGTGGTTCCACCTTTCAGCTTCAGTCAGCGCGCGGGCGGGGAGATCGTGGTCTCAATGTCCCTGAGCCTCATTCCCGTTCTGGGCGCCTACTTGGTTCAGACGGGTGATCTCACCAGGACCGTGTACCTCGCTGCGCTGCCCATCTACGCAGCGACCGGCTTGTGGGTCTGGGCGGGGCAGATGGTCAGTCGGAGCTGCGATGAGCAGGTGGGACGTGAGACGTTGGTCACTGTCTTCGGCGCGCGCTTCTCCGGACGCATGGTCGTGCCCGTGATCTCTGGAGCGCTCTGCGCGACGCTTCTACTGGCTGTTCTGTCGTCATCGGTAATGCCATTGGCGCTGACTGCGCTGCTCTCGTTGGGACTCATGTGGAGGATCGTGTCCGTGTCCTGGAGCGACTACGCGGACGCCTCGCAGATGCTCAAGGTACGAACGAGGGCGTTCATCGTGCACCTGGCGGTATGCGTGATCATCGCCGCATCGTCGCTCGCAGCGGTGTTCCGCTAGGTTTGGCGGGATCTCTCGGCGATGTGGATTCGGAGGTTGAGGAGTGAAAGCCATTCTGCTGACTTCCCGAAACTTGTAGCCTCAGGTTCGAACGTGGCAGCGGACCATCCCATTCGGGTGATTCAATGCCCAACCTCCGCTCGCGCCACACCACGCCTCCGCCGTGGGGAGCCAGCAATCGCAAGAGAGTCCGGCCTTCTGGTCGGGCTCTTCTCTTGTGGCCACTGGTGGACTGTTACATTTGCTGACGCCACGTCTCCGCTTTGACTGAGCGATGCGATTATCATAGAATGGTGTCGCTAGTGAACAGCCGTCACCAATTCCAGTTGCGCTCCGCAGAAAGCTCGAGTCTCGTCGAGGGCAGGTGGGAACGTGTCGCAGACAGCTGATTCGCAGGGAGACGAAGGGCATCCTCGAGAGTGTGCGCTCGCTCTCTAAAGAGTGTTTATGAGGCCGATGACGTGACGCTGGTGATTTTTGTAATGGCGGAGTATTGGCACAAAGTGTGCAGCTTGTGTCTGTTGGGTTAGTGTGCGGGATCAGCCACGTGGTCGGATTCCTGCTACATCGTGAAAGGCGGACTGACATAATGAAGAACCTGCTGGCAGTCTGGGGGCTCGTCTGCCTGGCCGCTCTGGTTCTGGGGACCGGAGTCGCGAGTGGCCAGTCGACCGGGTCCGTCGTGGCCTGGGGATACAATGGCCAGGGTCAGTGCGATGTCCCCCCGCCGAATATCGACTTCGTGGCGGTCGCGGGGCGCCACGTGCACAGCCTGGGCCTCAGGTCCGACGGGACGATCGTGACCTGGGGGACCAACAGCTCCGGCCAGTGCGACGTGCCCGCGCCGAACGCGGACTTCGTTGCGGTCGCGGCGGGTCGGTACCACAGCCTGGGCCTCAAGTCCGACGGGACGATCGTCGCCTGGGGGTCGGATTTCCACGGCGTGTGCGATGTCCCCGTGCCGAACGCGGGCTTCGTTGCGGTCGCGGCGGGCTATTATCACAGCTTGGGTCTCAAGTCCGACGGGACGATCGTCGCCTGGGGACGAAACGACGACGGCCAGTGCGACGTCCCCGCGCCGAACGCGGACTTCGTTGCGGTCGCGGCGGGCGGGTATCACGGCCTGGGTCTCAAGTCCGACGGGACGATCGTCGCTTGGGGATACAATGGCCAGGGTCAGTGCGATGTCCCCGCGCCGAACGCCGACTTCGTTGCGGTCGCGGGGGGTAAGCATCACAGCCTGGGTCTCAAGTCCGACGGGACGATCGTGGCCTGGGAGTACAACAGCAGTGGCCAGTGTGACGTCCCCTTGCCGAACGCCGGCTTCGTGGCGCTCGCGGGGGGCGACTTGCACAGCATGGGTCTCAAGTCCGACGGGCCGCTCGTGGGGTGGGGACGAAACGACCACGGCCAATGCGACGTCCCCGCGCCGAATGCCGACTTCGCGGCGGTCGCGGCGGGCTATTGTTACAGTTTGGGCGTCGGGCTGACGGACCCGGGGACATCTCTCGAAGCGACGGTCGACTTGCAGCCGAGTACGCTGAACTGCCGGAGCCACGGCCGCTTCGTCACGTGCTACATCGAACTCCCCGAGGGGTATGATCCTGCGGACATCGATGTCAGCACGGTGGTTCTGAACGACGAACTGGCCGCTCTCTTTCATCCTACGGGAGTCGGCGATGAGGACAACGATGGGATTCCGGACAGGATGGTGAAATTCGACAGGGCGCACGTCATAGAACTCCTTCCTACTGGAGAGCACGTCGAAGCGGTCGTCAGCGGTGAGCTGAATGACGAGACTCCGTTTGCCGGGGCGGATTTCATCAGGGTGATTTGCACGGACGGCCTCACGGAGGCGACTGCTGGCACGTCTCAACCTGCGCTGCGTGTCTCGCTAGGCCGAGAGGGGTCCTCAGCGATCATCAGCTACTCCGCCGGCGTGGGAGGTCCTGTCAGACTACGGGTATACGACATGCGTGGACGACTCATCAGAACGCTTGTGGATGGTGAGGCGCCACGGAACAACTGTGACGTCGTGTGGAATGGCAGGGCGGATGGGGGGCACCGCGTGGGTGCCGGCGTCTACTTTGTGAGGCTCGAAGCCGGAGGCGAGGTCAGGACGCAGAAGATCGCCGTCGTGCGCTAGGGCAAGTGGTACGCAGCGGGCCGATGGTCCAGTCGAGCGTTTGAAGTGAGTCTCGTCGGCCCCGCCATGACTCGAGAGGGTCGCCGGGGGAAGCCCCGGTGGCCTTCTTGCGTCTCACCTGCCCCCGGTTGTTGTGCCAGTTCGAGAGCAAGGATGGTGGGGTTCGAGACAGCGGCTGGGTGGCCTCAGGAGTCGGCTAGTCGAGGTATCCGAGGGTTCTCAGTGCCTCCTTCGTGCCCTCGTCCATCTCGGTCCGGCGGGTCTCCATCCTGCCGGCGAGCGCGTCCACGTTGATCAAAACGAGCTCGGACATGAGGGCGTTCCGAAGCTCGGGCATCTCGGTCGACAGGTCCTCCGTCTCGCCGGGATCGTTCGAGAGGTCGAATATCTGAACGCTCTCCCTGCCGCGTGACGTCGTGTGGACCAGCTTGTTGTGCCCCAACCTGATCGCCCTCGCGTGCGCCTCCCCCGAGAAGCACTCGGCGTAGATGGGAGCGTCGCTCGGAGGCTCCTCGCTCGCTGCGAGGGCGGGCCAGAGGTTCCGTCCGACGAACCCGGCGGTCCCGATCGCGTCTCCAAGTCCGGCGGCCCCCATGAGGGTCGGCGCGAGATCGACGTGCCTCACCGCCGCTCTGATCCGCTTCCCGCCCTCGAGGTGCCGAGGGCACCACAGCACGAGCGGCACACGGATGAGCTCCTCGTAGAGCGAATGTCCGTGCTCCCACGCGCGGTGATCGTAGAATTCCTCTCCGTGGTCGGACGTGATCGCAACGAGGGTGTTCGCAGCAAGGCCACGCGACTCAAGCTCCCGGAGAAGGCGGCCCAGCTCGTCGTCGAAGTACGCGATCGATCCGTCGTACTGCGCGATCAGGTTCGTGAGCTCCCGCTCCGAAAGGGGCGGGCCCTCGAAGAACGGGAGCATGTCCCTCACGGACGCCGGAAACTCCGTGAGTCTCCTTCCATCGTAGTCGGGATCGAAGCGCGTGTCGAATGGAGGAGGAGGTACGAACGGGGTGTGCGTCTCCATGTAGTGGAGGTACGCGAAGAAGCTCGCGTCGGGAGCCTCGTCGATCCACTCGAGGAAGGCCGAGTTCAAGGAGGCGCAGTCGGTGCCCTCGTGGGCCGGTCCCGCGCCCGTCCGCGGCACGAGGATCTCCACCGCCTCGAGGAAGCGTCGGACGCAGAGGAGCCTCGGCACCTTGAACCCGAGCGCCATGCTCGCCTGGCCCAACACGGTGCGACGCATCACGGGAATCCTCTCGAAATAGAAGAAGTCAACGCCTCGTCCGAAGCCGAAGAAGGGAGAGATCAACGCGTTCGCCGAGAAGACCGCCGTCCGGAGATTCCCTTTGCTTGCCTCCTCCATTAGGAGCGTCGCGGCCTCCGGAAGCGCGTCCTCCAGATACAGCACATTGTGGGTCGACGGATAGAGGGACGTCACCATCGTCGCCGTCGATTGTTTCGTGAGCGGCGCGTGCGCGTACGCCTCGAGGAAGAGCTGGCCCTCCGCCGCCAGGCGATCGATAGCAGGGGAGGTTCGCCGCTCGTATCCGTAGCAGCCGAGGTGGTCCGGCCTGAGGGCATCCGCGACGATGAGGATAACGTTCAGTCCTCCCACCTTCGGCACCCCCCGGGCCTCCTCGCCGCGCCCGCCCCCCGGCCGTGCCGCAGCTGCAACAACGAGGGCGACCGTGAGGACGATTCCGGCCACGACGAGCGGCGAGCCCGGGCGGAGGCCTCGGCCGGTGATCCTACGGCGCGCCAGCCGGAAGAGGGCGAAACCGAGGGCGAGGCACGCCAGGAGGAGGACACCGTCGACGAGGATCGAGATGCGCGAGAGCATCTCCGGAAGGACGAACCTGTTCAGATGAGCACCGACGGTGACGAGCACGACGAGAAAGGAGACCGACGCGATGTGGAAGGCCTTCTCGTCCTCGGGACGCGGTCGCCGGCGACGAACGAGCACGAGCACCTTCACGACGAGCCCGAGTGTCAGGCCAACGATCCCCCACAGTACGAGGTGGAAGAAGGCGACCGGGAAGAGGTCGCCGGGAGAGACGAGGTTGCTGCCCCTCCGGATCATGACGGCGGCCTCGACGAGCCCCGCGATGCCGCCCTCCACCGCTCCCAAGAGGAGCGGGTAGAGTACACTCACGCCGCGCCCAGAGACTGCCGTCGCCTTCATCGATCCTCCTCCGGCCTCCGAGAGGTCGGCCTCGCTGGTCTCATCACTCGTTCCTCGATCCCGACAAGAGAGGGGTGTGTCGCTGCGAGTCTGGCGGCCGGCGCCCCGCGGCCGGAGCAGTAGCGCGTCCATCTCTGCCGATGAGGGGACGTAGACGAGGAGTGCCCCCGGATGCTCGGGTCGCCGAATCCGAGGAGCTGTGCGAGATCGCCAAGAAGGCTCCGGGGGTCCGTGATCGCAACGAAGTGCTCGCCCACACCGCCTTCCCCCACGTTCCGCAGGAGGGTGCTCTGATCGCTTGTGTGGAGAACGCCGAGCTCGAGCCCACCCGTCGATTCTTAGGGAAGTCCTGCACGTGTCACCGAGGGGCCTACTACCGAAGATCAAGCCGCTCGAGCAGCCCCAGATACGTCGCTGACCGGCCGGGCAAGCTCACTGGGAAAGCCCTCGGTTTCCAACGATCTTAGCAGAACCGGTCCCCGATCTCAAAGAACGGTTCTCAATCACGATCGGAAACCGCGACTCCGCTCGCTGCCGCGCCGGACCACGTCCTGTTCCGGTGTCCTGTCCGTTGACTCAGTGCCAGGCATCGTTCTTCGGCGCGGATGAACCGGACGTCTGATCCATCTCCGGCCACTCGTCCAGTCCGACCGTCTGATCGAACTCGGTGGCCGCCTGAGGCGGAGCGCGTGCCGCCAGCACCGCCGGTGGCACCGGCGGCTCGCCCACGTCGTCGAGGATCCCCTCGATCACCACCGGGTCCAGCGCGCCGGTTCTGGCACCTCCACGCGAGGAAGCACCCGAACAAGGCCGTGACAGCTGTGGCCCCTGAGCCGTTTGCCGTCGTGTCCCGCGCTCTCGAAACAGGCGGTTGCCGGGGACAGGGGGCGAGGAGCTGCTGCAGGCCCTCAAGCCGCTCACGCGTCAGACAACCGGAAGCGAGGATCTCAGTTCGAAACTCGTCTACTATGCCCCGCCATGTTTCGAGAAGGCCGTTGGGAGAAGCCCCAGCGACCCCCTCCGAGTTGGAGCACCAACTATCAGGCCGCCATCTTGACCATCGTGTAGAACCTATGATATCATCTGGCATCCCGGTGACCCGGCCGTCCGCGGAGTGCCGTTTCCTGGGCACACCGCGCCCGACCATGTGGACCGCAGATGGCGTTCACCAATGTGGAAGGGGGGGTGCCTCCATGGCACGGTTCCGACTTCTCGTTTGCCTTCTTGTCCTCCTCATTGCTTCGATCTCACACGCTCAGTGGTCTTCTGATCCTGCGGTGAACCTGCCGGTCGCGGATGCGGCGGGGACTCAGGTTCAGCCGAAGGTAGCGCCCACGTCTGACGGAGGCTGCTACATCAGCTGGTTCGACGGCGCGGGCGGCTACGACGTTCGCCTGCAGAAGCTGGATAGCGCCGGCTACGAGATCTTCGCGCACAACGGGGTTCTGGTCGCGGATCGCGGCTTCAGCTCGACGCAGGACTACGGCCTGGACGTCGATGCGTCCGGTAACGCGCTCCTCGTCTTCCGGGACGACAGCATCAGCGGGATTCAGATCACCGCTTCCAAGGGCTCGCCCACGGGGACACTTCTCTGGGGTGCGTCGGGCATGCAGCTCACGAACACCTCCGCTTACGTCGCGGCGCCCAAGATCGCGGGGACAAGCGACGGTGGGGTGGTGGTCGCGTGGACCCAGGACTCGACTGTGCGGCTGCAGAAACTCGCTGCCGATGGCTCTCAGGTCTGGGGCACCGACGTTGTTCTGGTGCCGTTCGCCGGTACCTACTCGGCAAGCGATCTGCATGACGCTGGGACAGACGTGATCCTGTCCATTGTCCATCAGACGGGGGACTTCTACTCGCCGAAGCACCTGCTGGCCGAGAAGCTCGACTCAATGGGCGCCCTGCTGTGGGGTGGGCCCGTGGCCGTCTTCGACGGCGGTTCGCTCCAGTTCGGCAACTACCCGAAGTTCGTGCCGGACGGCACCGGCGGCGCGGTGTTCAGCTGGTACGATACCGCCTCTCAGCTCCAGTGTTACGCTCAGCATCTGCTTGCAGACGGGACCGAGACGTTCCCGCACAACGGCTCGGTGGCGTCGACTAACGGGACGCGCGTGCGCGTGTCACCGTCGGCCGCGTTCAACGCGTCCACAGGCGAGACGTTCCTCTTCTGGGAGGAGGAGAGCGCGTCTCAAACGGAGTCGGGCGTGTACGGTCAGAAGTTCGATTCCGCCGGTGCTCGCCAGTGGACAGACGACGGCGCGGTTGTCGTGCCGGTCGGCTCCGACCAGAACACTCAGATACGGTGTCTGACCGAGGGGCCGGGCGCGTTCGTGTTCTGGGTGCAGTCCGCAGGGCTGGGGCAGGACCGGCTCTACGGCGCGCGCCTGGACGGCGCGGGATCGATCGACATCGCCCGATTCGACGTCGCTTCCACACCGAGCGACAAATCGAGGCTCGCCGCGGGTCGCAGCACGGCCGGCTTCGCAGTCCTTGCCTGGCAAGACGATCGCGATGACGCGGGGGACGTCCTTGCGCAGAACGTGAACCCGGACGGGTCTCTCGGCAGTCCGTGGGTGGGCGTCGCGGGCGATGACCCAGGGGCGCCGTCCATGTCCCTCGGGGCACCCTGGCCGAACCCGATGAGTGGCACCACGCAGTTCGAGTGCTCGACCGCCGATCCGGAAGGCGCCGTTCTCGAGGTCTACGATGTTCGCGGCCGGGTCGTCTGGACGTCCGCCGTGAGTCCGGGAACCGACCGTGGGGTCGTGATTTGGGATGGTCGTGATGGCCGCGGTGAGCGCGTGCCGGGTGGCGTGTACTTCCTGCGGCTACGGGACGGCAGGGCGGAGCGCACGGAGAAGGTGACCATCGTCAGGTAGGGGCTGGTAACGGGGTTCCATGAGCCGTGGGGAGGCAGATCTCAGAGAGCTCGTCGGGAAGGGTCCCGGCGGGCTTCCTGCGCCAGGACCAATCGCTTGCACTTTGACCGGCAAAGTGCTACTATTGTGTGCGAATCCACTGAGACGGGGTCACGAGGTTTCTGCCCTTACTGAAAGGATGGCGTCCATTATGAAGCGCAGTTCAGTAGCCTTGGGTCTGGTGTTCCTTGGCATGTTCGTCCTTGGCACGGGTGTTGTACACGGTCAGTGGACCGGGCCCGTCGTGGGGTGGGGGTGCAATGCCTACGGTCAAGGTGATGTGCCTGCCGACCTCATTGCTGTCTCAGGGGGCGATTACCACAGCCTGGGCCTCAGGTCCGACGGGACGGTCGTGGCCTGGGGGAACGACTACTACGGTCAGTGCGACGTGCCCGCGCCCAACGCGGACTTCGTTGCGGTCGCGGGGGGCTGGCATCACAGCTTGGGCCTCAAGTCCGACGGCACGCTCGTGGGCTGGGGGTACAACAACTACGGTCAGTGCGATGTGCCCGCGCCGAACGCGGAGTTTGTGACCGTTGCGGGGGGGTACCGACACAGTCTGGGTGTCAAGTCCGACGGGACG
>JAUWLR010000195.1 GCA_030613615.1 Candidatus Eiseniibacteriota bacterium | reverse complement strand
TGCGAGAGAATGGTGAGGCTGGCGATGGTCATGATGTTGTCGATCTCGCCGATACCGGGCACGTAGAGGACCGGGCGGCCCATCTCGGTCGCACGGCCGACGGCCTCCTCGATGGCGTTCAGCCCCGGAATGCGGCGCACGCACAGGTTGGCGCCGCGCTCGGCGAGCGTTGTGAAAACGAGGACCATCCCGAAAAAGACCAGCATGAGTGCGAGCACGGATATCCGCGAACTCTGGAAGAAGTTCGCGCGTCCGGCCACCGGCCCGAACGAGACCCGCTCCGAGTAGTTGATGCCGTCGAAGGCGGCGACGCCGTAGTAGTAGTCGACGCCCGGCTCCGCCGCTTCATCAAGGTAGCGTGTCTGTCCCGCTGCGGCCGTGCCCAGCGAGTCCCAGCTCGCCTCCGCCCCCTCGGACCGCCAGAGCTGGTACGAGAGCACGTCGTCCCTGCCGTCCCCGTCGTCTGCCGAGAGCGTCCAGGTGAGCTCTATCTTGTCTCCTGCGTCGCTGTTGTCGACGTAGTCGCGGGCGCTGAAGCCGGTGACGGGAGCGGGCGGAACAGTGTCGAGCGGCAGAGCGGCGGATGTGTCGGGCTCGGCATCCTGCGCGCACGCGCAGGCAGCCAGAAGCAATGTGGCCGAGATGAGGATGGAACGGAGTAGCTTCATCGTCATTGCCGCGCTCATGGACGAGGGAGCCTTCCTGAAGGCCTGACACCGGCGTCAGGCCAGGTGCGGCTGACCAAGCCGCGAATCATCAGTCGATCAGGTGCAGCCAGTCATGCAGCAGGAAGCTGACCCTGCCGATCAAGAGCGAAATACGAGACATCACCGTGTAGCCGAACGAGGCCCCGAATCCCACCATGAGGAACACGATGCCGACGCGGGCCAGTCCCCCGAGGAGCCCCTTGTGCTTCATCGAGAAGAAGAAGTAGCTCAGGGTGCCGAGAAGGCCTACTACCAGCATGATGTTGGTCAAGGAGACCACGCCGGCGCTCGATATGAGCGACAGCACCCACCAGCCGCCATACGCGATGACAGCACAGACCAGCAGAACGCCGGCCTTCGCCAGCCCGTTCTTCGCACCGAGGTTCCGCTTGACGATCAGCAGGTAGACCATCGCGGCAAAGATACCGACGCCAAGTGCCAGGTTGGTCATCGCGGCGAAGGGGTCCTCGACGCCCGCAATGGAGAGCGCGTTCGCGCGCAGCTGCTCTATGACGCGCGCCTGCATTACCGGCGAGATCCCGAGACCGGCGTAGCCACCGACATAGATGCCCAGCGCCCAGCGGCCGACCCACGCGATCTTCGGGAAGAACCTGGCGTAGAGCAGTATGCCGAGCAAACCTGGGATCAGCGCCATCCACCAGAGGAAGCTGCCGAAGCCGATGGACTCACCGCCGATTTCCAGCAGGAAGACCGGCGAGAAGACGTTCGGATGGATGTAGTTGAAGTAGTAGATGACAAGGTAGTAACCGGCGGACACGCCGACCACGAGGTGCTCGGCGAACTTGTAGAAGGGGTTGTCCTTGTAGAGGAAGCTGTATATCGAGAGCGTTAGAAGTGCCCCGATCGTTGTCCAGATGAAAGTCACCTTCTAATCCTCCGGAAGTCCCTTTCGAGTCCGAGGCCGCGAGATGGTCCCCGCGCGTGCCCAACCCTGGGTCCTAGGACGCGTTCCCGCCCGAGGGCGCTTTGCCCCGCCTCGAGATGAAGTAGGCGGCGTTGCCAATAGCTATGAGAACGATTATGAGCAGGTGGATCACGGACTGCGAGTCCATACCTCGCACGCCCTGGTCAGGATGATGAATGAGCCCCTCGTACTCGGCCGCGCCGCGCATGCCGCCCAGAAGTCCGACGAGCTGACCCGCGTTGAGATAGGGATAGAAATCGGTGGCCATAACCGCCGTAACGCCCGCACCGACGACCTGCCTGTAGGGCTGGTGCGCGTAGTAGACCCACGCCTCCGCGGCGGACCATCCGGCCAGTGAGATGACCAGCGGGATGTCGTCGTAGTTCCTCACGCCCTGCATCAGAGGCAGATCGTCAATCGGCGTGCCGTAGGCGTCCTCGGGGAACACGTTCCTGATGTTGATACCCATCCCCAGGATGACGGCCGATACCCCCGGCTGGAACCCGAGGAAGGCGTAGTCCTCGCCGTAGACGGCGTCGTATTCCTCCGCAGCCGCGATCACGGCGCGCTCCGCGAGCCCGTAGCCGGCGGGGTGCAGTGTCATCACGAAGACGTTGACGTCCTTCTCAAAGCAGTGACGGAGGATCGCCATGGCCATCGGCTCAAGCTCCGGCAGCGTCGCGGGAGCGTAGTCGATAGACAGAAGCAGCGGGGCCGCATTGGGCTCGAGCTCATCGACGGCGTCGTAGAGGCTCTGCACGGGCGGCGTTGTGACCACCGGGAGACCCAGCGGCAGGAAGAACGGGATCGTCACGGCGATCGCGATCGCCAGGAAAATCCACCGTCTGTCTATCTGAAGCACCTTCTCAGCCCAGGACATCGCTACCTCCGAAGCGCGGCAGGCCGCGCGCAACCACGCGGACTAGTCGCCGCCCCCCATCCAAGCTCTCTCAATGCCCAGAATGATCTTCAGGGACGTTGCCATCATGCCGAGTCCTACACCGATCATGACGCCTCGCTTAGAGGCGAGGTTCGGCACCTCGAGGATCCACCTGGTCGCCTGCGGTATCCCCTCATGGATCAGGTCACCGATGGGAACGCGGCCCAGCATGACTATGCAGGCCGCGACCAGCAGCAGGGTGGCTTCCAGGGTACGCGCCCGGAACGCCCGGAACGCGGCGGAGGCGATGTAGAACGCCAGGAGCGAGAACATCGTCGCCTCGATGGGAACCTGAACGTTCAGGAACAACTGGCTGAACGGCGAGCCCGGCAGATTGTGCTGGGGATGAAAGAACCCGAACGCCATCATCGTGACAAGCCCGGTGAGCGCGACGAAGCTGTAACCCCGGTCGTCCGCCCTGTTCCGGATCTTGTGGTAGTGAAGCTTGATGAGGCTGACGGTCCCCAGGAGGAACGCGAACGCGAGGAGCGTCTGGAGCCACATGAGGATGCGCTCCTGCATGTCCGCGATAGTATGGTGCGGGACGAAGTACTGGATCGTCATGAAGATGCCGAAAATGAAGCAGAGTGCCAGTGGAATCTGTCTACGCATCATGGTTGGAGTTCTTCCTCTTGTGCGTTGTCCCGCCCGCTAACCTGTCGCGTAGAGCGGCGCCATGAAATTCGCCTCGATAACGCCGGACGATGCCAGCGTTGCGGCTATCACTCCGAGTATCAGCAGCATACCCACCATGAACTTGAAGGCGTCCACTCCCTTGAGCCCGCCCAGCAGGACCGGCTCTCTGGAGAGATAGGCGCTCGCCGCATACAGCTCCTCGCCTATCAGGGTGTAGTCGCACGATGTGATGAAGAACGGCAGCTGCGTGACCGCGTCGGTTCCCGCGATCTGAATCGCGCCTACGGAAGAGCCGGTCTCAGCAAGCACGAGCGACTCCGCGTAGAACATGCCCATGTAGAGGATGGTGGCGGGCCGCTGACGGACCATGATGCCGTTGACGCCGGCCACGTAGGCGAACTGGCTGCGTGTGAGATAGAAGACATCGTCATCGTTGTAGGCGTCCGGGCGCCCCATCTCGGCGTACGCTTCCTTGACGACTTCCTGCTCGACCGCCATGACGATGGGGTCGGCGCACGGGACGATGAGCCTCGTGTTGTACTCGGCCGTCTTCTTGGCCACCTCGCCCAGGATGTTGAT
>JAUWLR010000130.1 GCA_030613615.1 Candidatus Eiseniibacteriota bacterium | reverse complement strand
TGTCCGCTCCATCTACTACCTGAGCATCGTTGGCCACGAGCGCTTCCGTTACCCTGGCCTTCTGCTCTGGACCATCTGCCGCAATCCCAGGGCGTTCCCCGCCGCGATCGTCCTCGCCATCTCAGGTTACCACCTTAGGCTTTACCTCCGTCCTCAGTGACCCGGTGAGCCCGCCGAGCACAGGCCAGATGACGCAATCGTACAGTGGAAGAGCCCGGTCCGAATGGACCGGGCTCTTCGATAGTGGCGGGGCCGACGAGACTCATTTCGAACTCTGCTTCTAGCACCAGATGATGACATGAGGGCGCTCTTCCACGAAGTCTCGAGCTTCCTCGCGTGCGGTCCCATGCAAGCCCGGCCCTGAGTCATCCGACATGTGGGATCTCGCATGGTGGCAGCGACAGAGGCCTGGTGCGGACACCTTCCCATTGCCGCCCGATTCTTGACACTCAGCGGAAAACCGGATAAGCTTAGACGTACGGATTGTCCTCTCCTACCACTCAGTAGCCCCTTAGGAGGTGGGTCATGAGACTGTCTTGGCTTGCATTCTCGGCACTTCTGACACTCGTGAGTACCTCCAGTCTTTCGTCTGCAACCACAATCCACGTCCCCGACGAACAGCCCACGATCCAGGCTGGCATCGACGCCGCTTCGCCCGGTGACACCGTGCTAGTAGCATGCGGAACGTACTACGAGCACGACATCGAGATGAAATCGGGAGTGTACCTCACGAGCAAGACTGGGCAGGCAGATTGCGTAACGGTGGATGCTCAACAGCAGAGCAGGGTCCTCTACTGCAATGGCGTGGACAACCTGGCCAGTATCGTGGGGTTCACGATAACTGGCGGACTCGTGGACAGCATCGGCATGGGGGACAACAAGGGCGGCGGGATGTACTGCTACTCCTCCTCTCCCACGCTCAGGAACTGCTCTTTCGCGGGGAACCGGGCCATAAACCCATACGGCTGCGGTGGCGGGATGTACTGCACTGACTACTCATCTCCCACGCTTACGGACTGCACCTTCTCGGGAAACGAGGCCAACAATGATGGCGGCGGGGTATTCTGCCGTTACTCCTCCTCTCCCACTCTCACGAACTGCACGTTTTCGGAGAACCGGGTCACATACTTCATCGGCAGCGGCGGTGGGATGATCTGCTTGCAGGGCACTTCGCCCACCCTCATGGGCTGCACCTTCTCGGGAAACGAGACCGACTGGACTGGCGGAGGGCTATCCTGCAAGATAGCCGATGCGACGATCACGGATTGCACGTTCTCGGGGAACCGGGTGGGTTACGCAGGCGGAGGGCTGTACGTCTTGAGTGGCTCTGTCGTGATCACGGGCTGCACGTTCTCGGAGAACCGGGCCACGAGCTCGAGCGCGCGCGGAGGCGGGATGCACTGCGAGAGTGCCTCGCCAGCGCTCGACCACTGTGTCTTCTCAGGAAACGAGGTCATGTGGGGTGGAGGCGGGCTGGGGTCCTTTTATAGCTCTCCCGCGCTCACGGATTGCACCTTCTCAGGGAACCGGGCCACGGGCCCGTCCGCCCGCGGCGGTGGAATCGTCATCATCGATAATCCCTCGATTACTCTCAATGGCTGCACTATCGCGGGGAACGAGACCACCCATCAGGGCGGCGCGCTGTACTGCTTGTACTGCTCTCCCACTCTCACAAACTGCATCATTGCCTTCAATCAAGCTGGGGAGTTCGCTGTCCAGTGCTACAATGAGGAGGACACACCTCTGCTGGCGTGCTGCAACCTCTACGGCAACGCAAACGGCGACTGGGTTGGGTGCATTGCCGACCAGTACGCCGTAGACGGCAACTTCTCCGCGGACCCGCTCTTCTGCGACATGTACAACGACGACTTCACGCTGTGCGCGAACTCGCCTTGTCTGCCCGACAGCAACGACTGCGGCGTGCTAATCGGCGCGCATGGTGAAGGGTGCCCCGACTGCGGCAGCCCGGTGGAGAGGACCAGCTGGGGCTCGATAAAGGCGATGTTCAGGTAGGCTGCACGAGCATCGATAACAAGAAAACGGGGCCCGCTCCCATGAGCGGGCCCTCTCGATATGGCGGGGCCGACGAGACTCGAACTCGCGACCTCCGGCGTGACAGGCCGGCGTTCTAACCAAACTGAACTACGACCCCGCGTATCTGGCTAGACAGGTAAATATAGCAACGGTTAACCCGTGTGTCAATCCGATTCTAGCGGCCCGCGGGGCGCCGGAAGACCCAGGCGCGGCGTCCAGCAGAGCGAGCTCTGCCGCCCTCAGTCGGCGTCCCCGTAGGCCCTCTCGAGTCTGACTCCCGCGTAGTAGTGCTTCAGGCTCTCATCGTAGCGGTAGCCCTGCCGGGCCATCTCCATCGCCCCGTGCTGGCACATGCCGATGCCGTGGCCGTACCCTCTCCCCTTTGCCTCGACCCGAACGATGCGGCTGCCGCGCAGCGTCGTCACGTCGAGTTCGAACCAGGAACTCCAGAGGATCCGATCCGTGCCGGGCAGGCGCAGGAGCCACCTCACCCGATCGCCGAACACGCGGTACGTGCCCTCCGTGGTCTCCACTTCGAGCCACCTCACCCGACCAGAGGGGGTAGTTACCGTGACGCGGAGATCCAGGACCTCCCCGATCGGCCTGCGCACAGGGGTCGAAGCCGCGCCGGGCAGGTGCTTCTTGACCAGGTCCGCGATCTCCTTCCCCGTCCACGTCTCGCTCCACCTGAAGTGAGCCCCGGAGCTGCAGAAGGCATCATTGAACTGATCTTCCTCCGGGCTGTCCCAGACCGATTTCAGGTATGGGACGCTGGGCAACTCCCACACCTGGTGTCGCGCTTCCGTCCGCCCACCGCAGTTGGCGTGGAAATAGGCATGGATGGGCTTGCCCGAATGGCTCATGAAGACCCCGGCCGTCGCCAGTATGGCGCGGTCACAGACCGGGTGCTCCCCGTCAATACCGGTGTAGACCTGGTCGTCAACGGTCGCATACACATCGAAGCCGCCCCCCGCCCACCGTCCGCCGGAGGCGATCGCGTAGGTGCGGGCCGCGACGGCCTGCGCTTTGACGGCCTCTATCTCACTCTCCGGCCGCGGCCCTATCTCACTGGGCACGACACCCCGGAGGTACGACTCGACGTCGACCACGTTGACGACCGTGAGCGAGCCCCGTCCTGACGGAAGGACCTCTATCTCACCCCTGTAGGCCACGCCGTCGAAAACGAGCGGTCCGGCAGTCTCGGGACGGATCCGGATCGTGCCCGCATCCATGTGGAACCCACCGCCGGGACCGGAACCCGTTATGCCCTCACCCGCGGCCCCGAATCGCCACCTCTCGCCTGCCTCGGCGCTCCAGCTCTCAAGCGAGTCGGCGTAGAGAGCGACGGTGAATCTGCTTCTACAGGATACCTCCGCAGTCTTGATGCCGTGCGCCAGCCCCACGCGAATGAACGGGGCATCGGCCGGAAGCTCGCCCGGCTCGACACCGTAGCCCTCGTCGACCAGTCCGGCGACGTCGTGGTCACCGGAGTCCGTTCTACCGCGGGGCTCTCCTCCATCCGACAGCGCCCGCGGTCCGGCGCACCCCGTCACGAGCGCGGCCAGCACCACCAGCAGGGCCGGCAAAAGAAGGGCACCGCAGATGACCTGCGGCGCCCGGTTCGTTCTTGTCATGAGTTGTGCTGGAAGCGATCGGGACACGATCAGTCTTCCTTCTTCTCCGGTTCTTCGTCCACCGGAGCCTCGGGCTCCTCAGCGGCCACTTCGCCCTTATCGGCGGCCTCTTCCGCTGCAGCCTCTTCCACTTCCACCGCCTCTTCCCCGGTGGCCTCGACCTCTTCAGGCGTCTCGACCGGCTCCTTCTCGACCTTGCGCTCGGACTCTTCCGCGAGCCTGGTCTCTTCATCGAGCCTGGCACGCTTGTGCTTCATGTCCTTGAAGGTCACGGGCTCCTTGACCATCGCAATGACAGACAGGTGGGCCCCGTCGCCGCGTCTGTTCTCGACCTTCACGATGCGCGTGTAACCGCCCGGGCGGTCCGCGTAGCGCGGACCCAACTCGTTGAAGAGCTTGGCCACGATCTTCTTGCTTCGAATGACCCTTAAGGCCTGCCGGCGCGCCGACAGATCGTCTTCGCCCCGCTTTCCCAGTGTGATCATTCTCTCTGTGATCGATCGAAGTTCCTTGGCCTTCGCGTCGGTTGTCTCGATCTGCTCGAGCTCAAGTAACGCGGTCACCATGTTCCGGAGCAGGGCCTTTCTGTGGCTCGATGTTCGGTTGAGCTTCCGCCCTTTGTGCCTGTGTCGCATCTACCGTCCTGCCTTTCTACCACGTCTCAGTCTCGAGCATGCAGCGGCGCCCCGACCTCACGGCACCGCGCGCCCTTCTACAGCGTATCGTCGCCGACCACGTCCTCGACCGCGACGTCCTCGGAGTTCTTCTCGGAGCCTTCGTCCGACTCCTCGTCCGAGTTCTCACCGGACAGCTCCCCGGAACTGAGAGGCGCGTCCTGGACGGACTCGTCTTCCGTTCCCGCATCGTCATCGGACTCTGCGTCTTCGGGCAGCATGATCGCGTCGACGTCCATGCCGAAGTGAAGTCCCATGTCCGAGAGGATGTCCACGAGCTCCTGGAGCGACTTGCGTCCGAAGTTCCTGTACTTCAACATCTCGGCCTCGGACTTGCGCACCAGATCTCCGAGTGTCCGTATGTCCGCATCACGCAAGCAATTAGACGACCTCACGGAAAGCTCGAGTTCCTCGACGCTGTGGTTCAGGACCTCGATAAGCCGCAGCCGGTCCTCATCGATGACCTCTTCGATCTCCTCCTCGGGCTCTATGTCGAACGACATCCAGAGGAGAAGGTGGTCCTTCAGGATCTTCGCGGCGAACGAGACCGCGTCTTCCGGCGTGACCGTCCCGTCCGTCCACACCTCGAGCATCAGCTTGTCGAAGTCGATGTGCTGACCGACTCGTGTGTTCTCGACCTCGTAGTGGACACGCTTGACCGGCGAGAAGACGGAATCGATTGGAATGAAGCCGATGGGCTTCTCCTCGAACACGTGCTCCTCAGCCTGAACGTAGCCCCTGCCCGCATCGATCGTGACTTCCATCCGGAGCGTTGCGTCGGGGCCCAGCGTCGCGATGTGCAGATCCGGGTTGGCGATCGCGACATTCGGGTTCCCCGCGAAGTCAGACACACTGACGTCACCCTCCGAGCTCGCTTCAAGGACCAGGGTCTCCGGCCCGTCGCTCAGGAGTGAGACGTTGATCTGCTTGAGATTCAGGATCAGCTCAGTGACATCCTCCGTCACACCATTGATCACCGAGAACTCGTGCAGTGCGCCATCAATGCTGACACCGGTCACGGCAGCGCCCTGAAGCGACGACAGCAGCGCGCGTCTCAGGGAGTTGCCTATCGTGATCCCGTATCCCCGCTCCAGAGGCTCGGCTGTGAGCCTCCCGTACGACCCCGTCATCGTCTCGCGGTCCCACATAACGGCGTCGGGCATCCTAAGATTCTTCCACTTCATTCTGCTCTGGCCTCCTTGGAGCTGGGCCACCAGCGGCCGAAGCCGAGGACTATCTCGAGTAGAAGTTGACGATCAGCTGCTCGCTCACGGGCGACGGGATCTGGTCTCGAGCCGGCAGTTCCAGTACACGCCCCATGAACCTCTTCGGATCGAGTTCCAGCCAATCGACGGTCCCGACTCCACTCTTCGCATCGACCGACATCCTCACCTCGTGCAGCTTCTGGCTCTTCTCCCGCACGACCACTTCGTCCCCAGCCACGACTGAGTACGAGGGGATGTCGACCTTCCGCCCATTCACCGTTATGTGTCCGTGTACGACAAGCGCTCTCGCCGCAGATCTGGAGTATGCGAAACCCAGTCGATACACGATGTTGTCCAGCCGTCTCTCCAGAAGTCTCAACAGGTTCTCACCCGTGATGCCTCTCTGGCGATCGGCTTCCGCGTAGTAGTTCCGGAACTGCTTCTCCAGAACCCCATAGAGACGCTTGGCCTTCTGCTTCTCCTTGAGCTGGATACCGTAATCAGAAGGCTTCCTGCGACGCCTCTGCCCGTGCTGTCCCGGACCGTACGGACGCCTCTCGAAGGCGCACTTGTCGGTGCTGCAGCGTGTGCCCTTGAGGAAGAGCTTCACGCCGTGCCGCCGGCAGATCCTGCAGCGCGGGCCGTGATAAGTCGCCATCTAGTGATCCTCCGTTCTCAGACTCTTCTCTTCTTAGGAGGACGGCACCCGTTATGTGGAATGGGCGTTACGTCCCTTATTGCGGTGATCTTGAGCCCGGCCGCCTGGAGCGCGCGGACTGCCGCCTCACGCCCCGGTCCCGGTCCCCACACTAACGCTTCTACTCTGCGAAGCCCCATCGGAATCGCCTGCTCGGCCGCGTTGCTCGCTACGAGCTGCGCGACGAACCCCGTGCTCTTCTTCGACCCCTGGAATCCGACTCTGCCGGCACTCGACCACGAGATCGT
>JAUWLR010000048.1 GCA_030613615.1 Candidatus Eiseniibacteriota bacterium | reverse complement strand
TGATACGCGGTCCGTTAGGCCGGGCTCGCGCCTCGAGGACGGTCGCCGGCGGTCAGATGGAGGTCATCCAGTGCCAAGTTTGGCTATCACACTTGCGATTCTGCTGATCGCCGCGCCATGTGTCGGGTCAGTACCGCCTTCTTCGCCCGACTGGGACAGGCAGATAGTGTCTCCACCGAAACTTGTGGAGTTCGTCGCGCCCGTGGTGCCGGACACGCTCTGGGCAGCTCTTGGTGACACCTCGCTCACGTTGATGCTCTGTGTTAACGAGAGCGGTAGGGTGGATAGCACGGTCTTTCTCAGGGGCGAACGCCTTCTCTTCGACTCGGCTACCGTGGCCGCGCTTCAGTGGGAGTTCGAGCCAGCGATGAGAGGCGATTCGACAGCTGCGCCCATGTCGTTTGCAGTGCCCTTCCTGTTCTGTCCGACTTGCCCGGAGCGATCTCTGGCTCATCGTTTCGGTTTCTGGAAGCACGTGAAGCGGGACAAGGAAGCAGATGAGTGAGTATTGGCGAGCCGGCCTAACTGGCGTATGCAGCCGACGAGCTTGGCTGTCACGTCGACTGCACCGGGCGCTGACGCGCCCGACGCACCCGCCGCGCCAGCCTTGACGCTCGCGGCTGATACGCGGTCCGTTAGGCCGCGCACCGGCCGACATCCGGAAGCGTCAGTAGTCGCGTCGCGTGGATGGTCCTGCGACGCACTGTGCAGTAGATTGAGAGGGAACGCATGGGGGAGATGACGTGCAGCGACACTGACGAGACCGCGAGAGGTTCTTCCGAGAGCGAGCCTCAATACCGGACAACTCCTGCGACGGAGCACGCCAAGGGCTTCCCCATTTTCTTGGCGCCTGACGAGGTTGCGGCGCTTGACGAGTATCGGGATTCCGACCCTTACTCTGTGGAGGAGGGTCTTTCGACTTCGTTTCAGCAGCGTCGAATGGTCTGCACGCTGGCGCTAGTCGGCAGGGCGTTGCAGTCACTGGGGCGCCCCTCTCGAATCCTCGACCTGGGGTGTGGCCAGGGTCACATTACCCGTGAGATGCAGAAGAGGTACCCAGAGACGCGGATTTCTGGGCTCGACTGCTCGGTGTCAGCGATTGAGTATGCGGTCGGGCACTCCGCCGGAATCTGCTACGCTGTCGGAAACGCTCGGACGCCTCCGTACTCTGACGGGTGCTTCGATGTCGTGGTGTGCAACAATCTCTGGGAGCACGTGCCCGATCCGGTCGCAATGCTGGCGGAGATAGCAAGGATTACGGCGACCGGAGGTTTCCTCATCGTTTCCACGCCCAGTCGCTATAGGTTGCGCAATCTCGTCAGAGTGTTGACTGGAAGGCCTGTTTCCTTCATGTCCGATAGACACATCACCGAGTACTCTGTGGGACAGATCCTGGAGCAGCTTCGGTACGGTGGGTTCGACGTCGTGGAGGTCACGAGCAGCCCAATAGCGACATGTGGGCTGAAATCGCGACTCGCGTGGCTTGTTGCCTCAGCAGGCGTCACGCTCTTCCGTTCCCACCATCGCCTTGAGTCCACGGTCTTCTACTTGGCCAGGCGGGTGTAGTCGCAACTAGAACTCATGATGCGCGGGCTAACTAACGTACGCAGCCGACAAGCTCTTTGCCCGCCGCAAGCAGATCTCCAACCTCGGTCCCAAGAACCAGGCACAGAGTTCGAAGCAGATCGCATATGGGACCCCACGTCGCGCTCACCCGTGCAGCTCACCTCGCGAACATCGCCTTCACCCTGCCCCACGACGACGCCTCAACGGGAACCTCGTGGAGCCACGGGTCGTAGTCGACCTCGACGTATAGCGAGAAACTCGCGATGTCGATGGTGTTCGCTATCTCCGCATCGACGTCCGTGCCCCACCAGTTGTTCTCGGCGTCGATCGTCGCCATCGGCGGTTCCGTGTAGCCGGCCACGTACACGTTGGCTGCGGAGTTAGCGTACAGGTTGCAGTCGTGGACTACGGGAGCCGCGTCCGGACCGAAGATGCCGATACCGCGCCAGTTGTCGATGATGTCACAACTCTCTACCTGGGGTGAGGCGTTCGCGCATGTGATCCCGTAGAAGCTGTTGCGGGACGTGCAGTGGGAAACGGTCAGGTCGGACTGCTCGATGTACAGATTGTACTCGCCGTACTCGAAGACGCAGCAGGAGAACGACGATGCGGGCGATTGAGACAGGTGCACGGCATTCCAGTCGTCCACTGCGGGACTGCCGGAGTTCCAGGTGAAGAGGATCTCATTGCCGTAGGAACCTTCTGCGACAATGGAGGAACCGCCCTCGGTCTCGAGCTGGGTATTCTCATCGAACCTAACGGTGACTCCGGGTTCGATCGTGAGGGTGCTCGCGGACATTATGTAGATGATGATGCCCTGGATTATGTACGGGCTGCCCGCGAGGTCCCATGTCGTGTTCGTCGAGACGTTCTCTGTAATATACGTGTCCGCGAACGCCGCCGCCGCCATCGCCAGCACGGCAAGAACACATAGCAGCGTCTTCATCGGCCACTCCCCTTTCTTACTCAACGAGATGCTCGTATCCGCCACGCTCCAGCGGGTCCGCTTCGCCGTCCCGTCGGACGAGAGTACACCCCATTTCAGCACCGACGACCTCACCAATGCACGTGGCTCCCGTCCCCGTCACGGCCTCGACGTGCTCGGCGGTGCGTTCCACTTCGTTCTTCGGTATCGCAACAACCAGCTCAAACTCCTCTCCGCTCGCCAGCGCAAGCTCGAGCGGGTCGACGCCGAGTCGCTCGGCGACATCGAGCGCGCACGGCGCCAGCGGGATCCTGTCCGCCTCGAGGGTAATCCCCACCTTGCTCTCTTCGGCGATGTGCCAGACGTCCGACGACAGTCCGTCGCTCACGTCGATCATAGCGTGTGGCGTAGCCACTTCTATCAGAGCCTGCGCCTCCGCGATACGAGGCACCGGCACCAGGTGTCTCCTCTTCGCAACCAGCACGCCACCTTCCTCCGGCAGACCCTGCGCAAGCGCCCGCAGCCCGGCTTCCGATCCGCCAAGTGCGCCCGTGACAACGACGGCATCGCCAACGACGGCGCCCGCCCGCGTCACCACGTGATCGCGGTCGACAGACCCCGTCAGCGCGACGGACACCACGAGACCGGAGGGCGAACTGACCGTGTCGCCGCCGACCACCTCAGCTCCGTAGCGGCGGCACACGTCGAGCGCACCTCTGTAGAGCGCGTCCACATCCTCGTCTGTCATATCGGGGGGAACGCAGATGGAGAGAACCGCGCGCGCGGGGAACCCGCCCATGGCGGCCACGTCACTGACGTTGGCCACCATGCACTTGGCGCCGATCTCCTCGAACGTCGCGTAGTCACGACGGAAGTGAACGCCTTCGACGAACGCGTCGCAGGTGATAAGCTCCAGCTGCCCCGGCGGCTTGTAGACCGCCGCGTCGTCACCCAGACCGACGAGCGTCCCGTGACCGGGTGGTCCGATGGCCTTTCGGATTCTCTCTATGAGATCGAACTCGGCCACGCTGTCGCTCCCGCTCCGTCGATGCCGTGGGTGCCGGCCACGTTCACGAGGTCCGAGTCAGGTCCCGGCGCCTCGACTCCGCCCGGGGATCACCGCTAGAGGTCCTCGAGGCAGATCATGGCGGCGCGTGCCATCACGGCCGCGCCGACCCACAAACCCTTCTCATCGATGTCGAACTTCGGGTGATGCCAGGGGTGCACGATACCCTTCTTCTTGTTGCCCGTCCCGAGGCGCAGCATCATGCCCGGCACCTCGTTGACGAAGTAGGCGAAGTCCTCGCCGCCCATGGACGGCTCGTCGATCTCGACGACGCTGCGCTTTCCGAAGAGCTCCTGCGATGCGCGTCGCACAACCGAGGTGATCGCGGGATCGCACGTCAGGATGGGGTACCCGTCCCTGAAGTCGAACTCGTAGCCACCTCCGGCAGACTTCGTGATCTGGCTCGTCAGGCGGTCGATCATCTTCACGCTCTTCCGACGGTCCGCGGCGTAGAGCGTCCGCAACGTCCCTTCCATCTCGACGCGGTCGGCGATGATATTCTGCCTGTATCCACCCTTGATAGTCCCGATGGTAACGACCACGGGATGCGTGGGATTGATCATCCTGCTCGGGATGGTCTGGAGCGCAGTAATGACTTGCGCCGAGAGAGCGATGGCGTCCACGCCGAGATGAGGCTTGGCGCCGTGCGACGCCGTGCCGAGCACGGTCAGCGTGAAGTCGTCGGCGGCCGCCATCATCGGCCCGTCCCGGACACCGATCTTCCCGGCCGGGATAGTCGGGTCGACGTGAATCCCGATGACGAAATCGACCTTCGGCTTCCTGAGCACTCCTTCCTTGATCATCGGCATGGCGCCGCCCGGCGGCGCTTCCTCAGAAGGCTGGAAGAAGAACTTGACGTTTCCACAGAGAGTACGCCGTTCTTTTGCCAGGAGCATGGCCGCGCCCAGAACGGTGGTGGTGTTGCCGTCGTGCCCGCACGCGTGCATCACGCCGTCGACCCTGGACTTATAAGGCTTCGTGGTCTGTTCCGTGATGGGCAGCGCGTCCATGTCGCCCCTCAAGGCAACGGTCTTCCCGGGCGCACCACCGCGCAGAAGGCCGACGACCCCCGTCTTCGCAACCCCGGTCTTAACCTCGATCCCCGCCTGCCGCAACGTCTTCGCGACGAATTCCGACGTGCGCTTCTCCTGATACGCGAGCTCGGGATACATGTGTATCTGTCGCCGGATCCTGGACAGTTTCTGCGCCAGGCTCTCCGCCTTCTCGGCCAACCCCTTCGGCATCGTCCCTCCGTTTCGCTGGTCCTGCTGATGTTCGTCCCCGAAATCGTCCGTGTCGCGTTCCCGTCTGGCCTTCCTGCTTCACCGGTTCGCTCCGCCTATCTCCATCAGCGCATATGGGACGTGATCGAGTACGTCCCCGGCTATCATGCCGGCCTCGCCGAGAGCCTCCGCCGCGAGGTCGCCTGCCAGCCCGTGGACGAAGGCGCCGAGAGCCGCCGCGTCTGTCGGCGCGACGCCCTGACCCAGCAACCCCGCGATGATCCCGGTCAGAACATCGCCGGTCCCGCCCGATGCAAGTCCGCTGTTTCCCGTGGGGTTCATGTAGAGTTCGCCCGACGGGGCGGCGACAATCGACCCCACGCCCTTGAGAACCACGGTCGCGCGGGCCTTGGCGGCCACGTCCCGTGCGACGCCTTCGCGGTCCGCGAGTACCTCTCCGACCGTGCGTCCCGTCAGACGTGCCATCTCTCCGGGGTGCGGCGTCAGAACCACCGGCGCGTCGCCCGTCCTCTGCCCCACTTTCTCGGGCGTGAGCGCGTTGAGGCCATCTGCGTCGATGACGCACGGCACGCTCATCTCTGCCACGATGGACCGCACCAGCGACTGGGTTTCCTGGTCGCGTGAGATGCCGGGGCCGAGCGCAAGGGCTTCCGCGTTCTCCAGCAGTTCGCGGACGTCCGGAAGAGACTCGGGTGAAAGCGACCGCGCCGCTGTTTCCGCGAGAGGCTTCGTCATGACCTCGGTGAGCTTCGCTTCCATGATGTCGTTGAGACTCGACGGCACTCCCAGATGGACCAGTCCCGCCCCGGTGCGCAGCGCGGACAGCGCCGTCAGGGCCGCGGCGCCCGTGTAGCCCACCGACCCGGCGACGACGACCACCGTACCGAAGATCCCCTTGTGACCGTCGAACGGACGCGCGGGCAGAAGCTCGGCCGCGTCCCGCATCGTCAGGACGTTGTCCCGCACTCCAACAGTCTCGATCGCCTCCTTCGGAACCCCGATGTCGACCACGTGCAGTTTCCCGACGCAGGCGCGACCGTGGTCGATGTAGAATCCTCTCTTCGACAGGCCCATCGTGCACGTCCAGGCCGCGTTGACGCACTCGCCCTCCGCGATCCCCGTCGTGGCGTTCAGGCCGGAGGGAACGTCGACCGCCAGAACCGGGCGGCCACACGCGTTCATCTGTCCGATCACCGTTCCGGAGAGCCCCCTGGGAACGCCGTTGAAGCCCGTGCCGAAGACCGCGTCCACGATGAAGTCGCTCTTCGTCATCACCTCGACGAACCCGGTAATCGAACGGCCGTCGGATAGCTCCACGACGCGCTCCAGTCCGAGCCGGCCGAGGTTCGTGCGGGCATCGCCGCTGACGTCGCCCCGGTGGCCCACCAGATAGACCGACACGTTGGCGCCTAACCTCCGCAGCTCGCGCGCGATGACGAACCCGTCGCCTCCGTTGTTCCCCTTCCCGCAGACGACCGTGACGGCACGGTTCTTCTGTGGACCCAGCTCGCGCTCGATGAACCTCACCGTCCCAACTCCGGCGTTCTCCATCAGCTTGAGCCCCGGAATCCCGAGTTTGTCGATGCACTCGGAATCGATGGCCCGCATGGTCTCGGAGGTAACGAACTTCATGGTGTTGTTCCTTTGCTGTGTGGCGGAACTCAGTCCTCTATGACGACCACGGCGGCCGCGCTGCGCCTGGAGTGAGTCAGGCTGACGTGCACCACCCCCGCGCCGAGGAGTTTGACGCAGCGGCCGTGGGCAACGACAGAGGGCGCGCCGCTCTCTTCGTGGAGGACCTCGACGTCGGTCCACCGCATGCCCGGAGCGAGGCCCGTGCGGAGGGCCTTCAAGAAGGCCTCCTTCGCCGCGAAGACAGCTGCGTAGGAGGCCATCCTGTCTTTGAATCTCTCGCAGTGCTCAATCTCGCGCTGCGTGAAGAGACGTTCGAGAAAGCCAGGCCTGGATCCGTTGACGACACCAGTGAAGTGATCGAGCTCAACGACGTCCGTCCCGATCGCCCGGATCATGCGCCCCTCCCTACTTCTTCCCCTCCATCAGCTCGTCGACTATGTCGAGCAGCTGCGATATGTCGTCAATCTCGTAGTCGGCCCCGGACACAGCAGCGCCCGAGGTGTCGCCGTACCGCGCGTAGACGGTCTTGATACCCACCCCCGACGCGCCGGCCATGTCGCGCTCCGGCCAGTCCCCGACCATGATGACCTCGTCTGGACGCATGTCGAGAAGCTCGATCGCTCTATGGAATGGGGCCGGAGCGGGCTTCCGGATCTGCGTGTCCTCGAACGTGATCACGTGGTCGAAGAAGTGGGGCAACTGCAGGTAGCAAAGCCGCGACCACGCCTGGTAGCGAGGCGCGTCCGACAGCACGGCCAGCTTGAGGCCGCGCTTCGCGAGCGCGACCAGGGTCTTCTTCACGTGGGGGTAGAGAACGAGAGTGTACTCGCGGCCGCGGCGATAACCGATGATGGCGGCGGTGTGGATCATCGGGTCGATCTCCCCGAGTTCCTCTTCGAGGAATCGATCGAACACCCTCTGATCCTCGATGCCCTCGCGACCGTAGATCTCGAACAACTTGCGCTTCGCGTCCTCCGCGGACATCAGGAGGCCGGCGTCGATCATTCCCTCAATCGCCGCATCAATCGAGACCTCCTTCATTCTCATGAAGTCGGTCAGCGTGTTGTCCAGGTCGAATATGACCGCTCGGAGCATACTACCTTCCTGCGTGGACGAACGAGCACGGGCAGAACCTGGAATCTCAGAAGATGCACCACCCCACCCAGCAACTGGGGATCCGCGGATTACTTGGCGGTCTCGCCGACCTTGGAACCGCGGCTGATCTCGCCGTTGTCGATTCTGAGATGAAAACCACAACTCGGATTGGAGCACACCCATGCCTTGTAGGTAATGGCCGCCCCGTCTCTCCCGTAGTCCGAAAGGGGGATCAGGACTCCCTTCTCACACTGGCGACATGCAGGAAACGCATTCGGCATCTCAACACCTCCCATCCCTATATCGTATAGCTCCACCCGTGCTCTCCTCGCTTCTGACGTCTACGCTATCTTGCGCGCTTGGCCCGCGCCGCCTCGTGGTGCGCCAGCCTGGTCGGCTCGGGCAGGCGATATCCCCGTCCAGCCTCCAAGACCCTCTTCACAGCGGTTTCGACCGTGATCCTGTGACCCGGCGACACGAACAGCGGTTTGGTATTGTCCTTGGTCCGCAGCACGACGCCGACCTTCTTCCTGTGCAGACTGAGGGTCCGCATCGCGCCGCGCTTCTGCTTCGGCTCCTTGAACTCGCCCACGAGTCTGGACTTCGCGCAACCGATGGACGGCTTGTCCAGAAGCACGCCCATGTGCGCCGCCAGTCCCAGCCCACGCGGATGGGCGATGCCCTGACCGTCGAACATCACGAGGTCGGGCTCAAGTTTCAGCTTCTCGTAGGCTTGAAGCACCACGGGCCCCTCACGGAACGTGAGCAGTCCGGGCACATAGGGAAAGACGGGCTGCTGGGCGGCCGACGCGACCTCGACCGGCTGCATCGTTTCAGCATCGAGCACAACGATGGCCGCATAGAGGAGATCACGCGCCCTCGAGAAGGCCACGTCGACGCCAGCTATGAGCGCCGGGTCGTCCGTATCGTCCTCAAAGAGCAGTTCTCGCGTCAGTTCCTTCTGAATCTGGAACGCATCCTGGACGGATACGGCCCAAGGGTGAATCTCTGCCACCATCATCCGCATCTCCCAATGACAACACAAGATAGCCTATCTTAGGAATCGGTGGAAGTCAATTCGAAACTCGTGGTAGTATCCGCGCCGTGCTATCAACAGAGGACTTCCGTGAGGGGGAAGACCCCTGGCGGAGAGCCCTGAGCCACGAGAAAGGGAGGGTCACGTGAGACGAGGATTCCTGATCACCGTCGCGGTCATCGTGGTCGTCGCCGCTGTCGTGTTCATGTGGTGGCTGCCGGCCTACAGGGACTCCGAACTCCAGAAGCAGGTCGCGGCCATCGAGACGATGGAGGACCTGACGGCCAGGAAGGAAGCCGCCCTCATCTTTCTGGTCAACAATCAGATGGCCGACCGAGAGCTTCTCCTGAGGGCCCTCGATGCCGCAGCGTACGAGTTCCGCGGAACCGACGACACCGAGTCCGTCATCGAGCTGTACGAAGCGCTCTACACGAAGGACCTGACGGCGTGGCTTCGCTACCGGATCATCGCCAGGCTCGACAGGGCGCTAATCGAGACCGAGGACCCCGAGCACGCGGAGAGGGCGGAGGACCTGGCGCGCGCGATGGTCGAGGTGAACGACGCGCCAATGGAGCCTTACCACTGGATCGTCTACTTCCACCGGCGCAGCGACCACACGAACCCCGAGCTGACTCTTCAAGTCGCGCTGGCGGCCGAGAGGGCAACCGACAGGGACGAGTACGGCACGTGGGGGTCGATGCTCGACATGGCATACAGCAAGCTCCTGACCTTCGTTGTCGAGGAGCAAGGCCTTACGGCCGCGCTCTCCCGCGCGGAGCTGCTCGCGGGAGAGACCGAGCTCCCGATGGCCATCGCGGCTCTCAATGCCGCGGTCTACGACATCGCGAGCTCGGAGGATGAGGGTCGGGCGGTGGAGGCCGCCATGGCCATGGCCGAGCTCGACGGGCTGACCGACTCCGACCCCATGAACCGCATCGCCTACGACATGGCCGAGCGGGGTCTGGCCCCCGACGTTGCGGTCGCACTCAGCAAGAAAGCCCTTGAACTTGCGTCTTCGCGGTACGACAGCACGATGGTCCTCAACACGGTAGGATGGGCCCACTACGCCGCCGGCGACTACAGCGAAGCGGCGGGCTATCTCAGAACCGCGGTGGAACTCATGGACGAGACACTCACCTCGGACAACGAGACCGTCCAGCACCTTCTGACGGCGTACGATTCGGCCGGGATGACTGACGAAGCTATCAATCTTCTTGCTATGGTCGCGGCGCGGTCCGTCGATGCCGACGACCCGGCCCGCAGAAACCTGGCCGAGCTGCTCGTCCAGCGCGATGGAGACACCGCCGCCATGGAGGAGCTGGTGCTCGCTCTGCGCTACGAGGGAGTAGAGGTGGCTCCGGCGTTCCGTCTTCGCAGCACCGACGGCGAGATTGTCAGCCTGGACAGCTTCCGCGGAGACATTCTTGTCCTCAACTTCTGGTCGTATGGCTGAGGGTCCTGCCGCGTGGAGTTTCCACGCCTCGTTGCGCTTCACGACAAGTACGAGGAGCTGGGAGTGCAGTTCGTTTCGATCGACTCCGGCGCGTCCGGTGCGGAGACCGAGAGTTTTCTTGAAGAGCACAACGCCAGACACATCCTGCTGAGCGACATCGACGATAAGGTCTCCGACGCCTACAGGATCTTCGCGATCCCGGTGACCGTTCTCATCGACCATGAAGGCAGGGCGGTCTTCAGGCACCTGGGCTACACGGACGAGATCGGGGACCGTCTTGATAAGGAGATAGAGACGCTCATCGTCTGGAGAGACGCGGCCTAGCTCGTCGCCGCCTTCTCCGCGAGGACGCGTCGGTAGTTATAGACGGCCGCCGAAATGATAAGCACGGTGCCGGCGATGCTGAGCGTGTCCGGTATCTCGCCCCAGAGCAGCAGACCGAACGCGAAGGCGAACAGGATGTGGACATAGACGTAGATGGATATCCTCGTCGCCGGCGCCTGATGGTAGGCCAGCGTCAGTGAGAACTGTCCGGTCGTCGCGAAAACACCGATGCCGAGCAGGTAGAGCCACTGCAACCCCTCCGGCCTCACGAAGTTGAGGAGCGTCGGCGGCACGGCGACCGCGATGGACACCAGAGAGAAGTAGAAAACAATCCTGTAGGGTGGCTCGTTTCCTCTCAGGTGACGCACGATCGTGTAGGCCGCCCCAGACGCCGCCGCGGACACGAAACCGGCGATAGCTGGAACCGCTTCGAAATTGAACTGCGGCTTGATGACCAGTGCGGCTCCGACAAGCGCCACGACGAGCACCGGGACGATGTACCGCGACAGTTTCTCGCGCAGAAAGAGCACCGCAAAGAGCGTCACGAAGAACGGCGAGAGCTTGTTGAGAACCGTCGCATCCGCGATGTTCAGGCGTTCGATCGCAAAGAAGTAGAGGAACATGGCAATCGTGCCGAACGCGCCACGAAGAAGCAGAAGCGGCATGCGCGGATTGCGCGCGAACAGGTTCTCCTTGGCACGAACTGCAAGCGCAACGGCCACGACGAGCATGACGACGCTTCTGAAGAGGACCTTCTCGCATAGGGGAATCTCCCCTGCGAGTCTCACCATCACAGCGACGAGCGCGAACGACAGGCCGGAGAGGACCATCATTACGATGGCGCGGCCACAGTGGTCGGCGTGCACCCGATCGAGGCCCAGGCTGATTCCCTCTCTAGGCGGACCCTTTGTTCCGATCGTCATCGCTTCATCCTGTGCGGGACACGCGAACGCTGTATCGCCCGCGGAAGAACGGTTGCACTGCGATGGAGAGCCTTTCGTACACCGCGAGCGGAATCCCGATGTCGGCCACGTAGAGCTCGCCCGGTATGCAGGCAAGCCCGGTCTTTGGAAGAGCGAGCGTCAGTGTGCGCTCGGGGTGGATAACCGCACCCGGCGTGTCGCCCGTTGTGGCGTTCCCTCCCGACGGCACATCGAGTGACAGGATCCGCCCGCCGCTCAGGCTCGCGATCTCGATCAGCTCCGCCACGCGGCCGCGGGGAACTCCCTCAAGACCATACCCGATCAGCGCGTCGATGACCACGGACGCACCGCCGGCAACGCGGGTGACGTCGTCGTCCGGGACCGGTCTCACTCCGGACTCACTGAGGATGTGGAACTGCTCCGCGGCCGCCCCGGCTAGACGAGACGGCGGCCGGTCAAGCATCAGGTCAACGCCGACGCCGTGATTCAGCAGGTGCCGCGCGCAGCTCAGACCCCCTCCCCCGTTCCCACCGGGACCAGCGAGCACTGCGACGCGGCCAGTGCTCTCGGAGAGCATCTCGATGGCGTGCATGGCGAGGGTTCGCCCGGCGTTCTCCATCATCTGGAGCACACCGAGCCCGAACTCGTCCATCGCGACCCGGTCGACCTCGCGCATCTCCTCCGTCGTGACCGCCGGCAGCTCGATTCCATCATCCGTTCGAAAGGACACTGCTCCTCCCTGGTGCTCCATCAGCGGCGCTCCGGACTACGCCGGTGCACGCCCGGCTTTCGCCGCCAGTGCCCTGCGCCTGCGCGTCCGGATGTTGTCACAGGTTGAGGAGCCACGCAAGGGCGAGACTCCTCGGGCGCCTTTGACAGGCCTGTGGGACGTGGTAGATTCCGGGTCGGCAGGAAGGCCCAGCCACGGTCCCGAATCGAGGGGGCCGCGGCACGCCCAGGAGTCAAACGATGCTATCAGTCTCAGTGATCGTCCCCACGCTCAACGAGGAAGAGGAGATCGCCTCCTTCCTCAAGCACGTCTGCGGGCTCGAGCGCGGTCTCGATGTGATCGTCGCCGACGGGGGCAGCTCGGACGGGACGGTGGAGATCGCCGCCGCCCTTGCCAGGGTGATGAGCGCTCCACGTGGGCGGGGCGCCCAGATGAACGCGGGCGCCCGGGAGGCGTCCGGCGACGTTCTGTGGTTCCTCCATGCGGACACGCGCCCGCACGCGGGATCGCTGCAGGCCATGCGCGGCGTGCTCGAGAACCCGGACGTGGTAGGCGGTGCTTTCGAGTACAATCTCGACCATCCGAGCCGCTTCTTTCGCATCACAGAGAACGTCTCCAATCGAAAGAACCAGGTCTGCGGGCTGTTCTTTGGAGACATGGGTATCTTCGTGCGGCGCACTGTGTTCGAGCGGATGGGCGGGTTTCGCGAGTACCCGTTGATGGAGGACATGGACCTCTGCAAACGGCTCAAGGAACAGGGCAAGATCGAGATCGTCCCTCTTAGAATCAACACGTCCGTACGACGATGGCTGGATGAAGGCATACTGAAGAACCTGGTACGCAACTGGGTTCTGCAGCTACTCTGGAAGCTTGGAGTGTCGCCCCACACCCTCGCAAGGTGGTACAGCTTCGGCGGCGACCAAGAGAGAACGGAGGACAGATGAGCGGCAGCAGTGGACGCGATACCGAGAGGGACTTCAAGAACTTCGACGTGTCTCTGAAAGAGAGCGGCCAGTTCCCACTCAGGGCCGACGGTGTGGAGGTTCTTCAGATCAACCTGGGGAGACTCTGCAATCAGGCGTGCGCTCACTGCCACATCGAGGCCACGCCTGACAGCTCGGACATCATGGACGCCGAGACCGTCGACGCGTGCATCGCCGCCCTCGCGGGTTCCGGCATCCCCACGATAGACCTGACCGGAGGCGCCCCGGAACTCAACCCCCATTTCCGCCGTCTGGTCGAGGAGAGCGTCAAGCTCGGACGCCACGTCATGGTCCGGTGCAACCTCACCGTGTTCTTTGAGCCCGGCAACGAGGACCTGCCACGGTTCTACGCCGATCGCGGCGTCGAGGTCATTGCGTCGATGCCCTGCTACACACAGGAGAACGTGGACGCACAGCGCGGCGAGGGCGTCTTTGAGAAATCCATCAGGGCGCTCAAACTGCTGAACGATGTCGGCTACGGCAAGCCAGACACAGGTCTCGTTCTGAACCTCGTATACAACCCGGGCGGCGCGTCTCTCCCAGGGGATCAGTCAGAGCTTGAGGCCGACTACAAGCGGGAACTCGGTGACGCGTACGGGGTAGTGTTCAACAACCTCTTCACGATCACAAACATGCCGATAGGGAGGTTCCGTGAGTACCTCGGGCGCTCCGACTCATACGACAGCTACATGACCGAACTCATCAACGCATACAATCCCGCTGCCGCCGGATCCGTCATGTGCAAGAACACGGTCTCGGTCGGCTGGCGCGGCGGGCTCTACGATTGCGATTTCAATCAGATGCTGGCCCTCAAGTGCGGCGATGGCGCGCCGACGGACATACGTGACTTCGACATCGAGCGGCTTCGCTCCCGGAAGCTCATCACGGGAATTCACTGTTACGGATGCACCGCGGGCGCAGGCTCCAGCTGCGGTGGCGCGGTCGTGGACACCTCATGAGGAACGCGGTCCTCGTGTTCGTCAAGCTGCCCGTGGCGGGTGAGGTAAAGACGCGCCTCCAGCCGGAGCTGTCGCCCGCGCTCGCAGCCAAGCTCTACCGTGTGATGGTGGACGATGTCTTCACCGCCCTGGAACGGCCGGGGCGATGGGACCTCTTCGCGTTCTTCTCGCCGCCCGGGCAAGAGCTGTCCTTCCGCGAGTGGCTGCCGAGCTCCGTCATTCTGGTGCCACAGTCGGGCACAGATCTGGGAGAGCGGCTCGCAGACGCCTTCGAGTGGTCGCACGCTCAGGGGCACTCGCGGACAATCATCGTCGGCACCGACATGCCGACACTGGGCAGCGATGTTCTGAGTGACGCGTTCGAGGCTCTTGAGCGCAACGAGGTCGTGCTGGGACCAAGCACGGACGGCGGCTACTATCTGGTCGGGTTGAAGGAGCCGCGCTCCGAGTTCTTCGAGGACGTGGGCTGGAGCACAGCCGAGGTGCTCGAGCAGACGATCGCCAGGGTCGACGAGGCCGGGGCCAGGTACCATCTTCTTCCCGAGAAAACAGACATCGACACGTGGCAGGACGCGCTGATCGTGCTTGAGGAGATCGTATCCGAGGATCCGGACGGATCGGCCGGGCTGGCTCCTGGAACCCGCTCGCTCCTGTCGGCACTCGTGGAAGGGGCTCTTGGAGAGAACAGCTGACAAGAGGCGACACAGTTCGTGATGGCGCTCCTGGCGTTCACTCTGCTGATTCTGGCTCCGACCATCTACCGAGCCGTCAAACGACGGCGGGAGCGGCACACATAGACCGGGAAAGGACTCACCTCATGAGCGAGTACGAATACGACCTGATCGTTCTGGGCGCAGGCTCAGGCGGCATAAGCTCGGTGAACCTCGCGAACAAGCTCGGGAAGAAGGTCGCCCTGGTCGAGAAGAGGAAGATTGGCGGCGACTGCACGTGGTATGGCTGCGTGCCGAGCAAGGCGCTCATCAAGGCGGCCAGGGTCGCGCACGAGGTTGGGAGGCTCGCGGACTTCGGGCTGTCGCTCAAGGGAGACGACGGCATGGCGTCCTCCCCCGTCGTCGCTTCGGGCGTTCTGGCTCACGTGCGGGCAGTCAGGGCGGAGATCTACGAGGGCGAGAAGCCTGAGGTCTTCGAGGCCGCGGGGATCGATGTCTTCATAGGAGAGCCGTGCTTCGTAGACAACCACACGATCACGATCGCCGACAAGACTCTCACGGCTAAGCACTTCGTAATAGCGACGGGTTCGCACCCCTTCGCACCACCGATACCAGGGCTCGCCGACATTGACTATCTGACGAACGAGACGCTCTTCGAACGCGAGTCGCTTCCGGATCGTCTGTTCGTGCTCGGTGGCGGACCCATCGGTGTAGAGATGGCCGCGGCACTGAGCAGGCTGGGCGTCAAGGTCACCGTCCTGCAGAGGGGACCACGCATACTCCCCCGGGACGACGAGGAGCTGGTCGATATCCTCACGGAGCGCCTGAGGAGCGAGGGGCTGGAGATCCTGACCGGGTGCGAGGCCACGGGCTTCACCAAGGACGGCGAGCTGGTTCACGTGACACTCAAGGACAGCGCGGGAGCGGAGCATTCGCGGGACGTTGACTGCGTTCTCGTGGCGGTCGGCCGGAGGCCGAACACCCACGGTCTCGACCTCGAGAAGGCGGGCGTCGACTACTCCGACCGCGGGATCGTGGCGGACGAGCACATGAGGACGACCGCGAAGAACATCTACGCCGTGGGCGACGTGATAGGGAGCTACCAGTTCAGTCATATCGCCGAGTACCACGCGAACATCGCCGTCCCCAACGCGCTCTTGCCGCTGCCGGTCAAGAGGAGCTTCGACCACACGAACGTGGTGTGGGCCACGTTCACCGATCCCGAGCTCGCGCACGCGGGCCTGACAGAAGCCGAGGCACGAGAAGAGTACGGCGACAGTGTTCTCGTCTCCCGCCACCCCTATGCGAAGGTGGACCGCGCCAGGACCGACCTCTCGACCGAGGGCCTAAGCAAGTTCGTGTGCGACAGCCACGGAAAGATCCTCGGCATTCACATTCTGGGCGAGCATGCTACCGACCTCCTGCACGAGGCGCAGCTCGCCAGGTTCCTCGGTGTTCCGTTCGACAGGATCCATGAGATGGTCCACATCTACCCGTCGTACGGAGATGCTGTGAAGCGCCCGGCGGTCGCCGCGTACGTCGACCGGATCAAGAGCAGCCCGCTCGTGCGCATCGCGAGCGCGTTCTCGAAGTCGAACTGACGGCGGCCTCAGTGATCCACCCGGCTATGCTCGTCCCCACGCAGCCTCGCCCAGGAACACGTGCCTCCACGCGCGCCCGAGCGGAATCCGCTATGCACTAGTCTGGGATTTCCGTAGAATAGCTATTATGACGGCCGCCCACGGGGAGCGCCCATGCTCGGCAAGACCATCTCTCACTACAGGATCA
>JAUWLR010000221.1 GCA_030613615.1 Candidatus Eiseniibacteriota bacterium | reverse complement strand
CTGCGCACGCTCGAGCTCATGGGCCACATCGAGGCCAGTGAGACCCAGACGGAGTATTCGGAGGAAGAGGAAGAGGAGATCAAGAAGCGTCTCGCGGACCTGGGGTACATCTAGACGCCACGTTTGTTAGCGACGAGGGGTTTCCCTCCCGGCTCAGACACCGCCGCTTCGCGGCAGAACTCGCCGGCTGAGGGAAACCCCTCGTCGCCAATCAACGTGCCCTGGATGTACCCGAGGTCGCCCGAGTAGATCCAGGTGTCCTGCCAGGCGCCGGCGGTCTACGATGAGAATCGCAACAAGGAGGAAAGAGGAGACCTCTGTGGGAATCGCCTGGTGCGGCGGAAGTCCGCCGTCCCGCCGGCTTGACCTCGTTGCGGGTCTGTGCCACAGTGGGGGCGTCATCAACCAGGAAGACGCCGAACCCACAGCACCGGAGGTGCGACACGGACGGGAAGCAGCGTGACAAGCAGAACACGATCGCCCAGTGGGCCTTTGACACACGTCCCATCCTGGGGCGCTTCCACCTGTGGCTGGAGGACGTAGACATCGAGTGGATCCGGGGCGAGCCCGCCGCCGAGTTCACCCGGGAGATATCCTTTCTCAGCGGCCAGATGGAACGCATGGTGGCCATGATGGGCGCCGTCACGGCTCTGGGCACCAGGCTCTTCGGACACCACGGCGAGGGCGCGGACGAGCCGAAGGCCGCTCTCAACCGGGTCAAGAAGGACGCGGACGCCATCTCTGCATACGCGATGAGCGAGTGCCTCTGGTATCTCACCCGCCACCTGCCTGAGAACCACGCCATCATGGTCGGCCTGGGCGAAGGGCTGATGCCCAAGGCCGGTGAGACCCCCGAGATGGGCTCGAACCCCCAGCTGGGCTTCGGCCGCGTGTACGCCCGACCGGAGGTCGCGCTCAAGCTCGATCGCTGGGTTGTCCGTCTGCTCAACGACGATGGCTACGGCTGGGACGAGTTCTACAGCGACATCAAGCGCTCGGGCATCACGGTCTGGGGCGCCGCGATCGACACACTCGAGAACACCTCGCGCTTCGCCATGGGACGTCCCAGTGGTCCCATGACCGTGTTCCATCTCTTTGATCAGCCTCTCCGGATCTCGCGACCCTACGAGGGCTACATGGGCAACCTGTTCCTGCCCACGGAGGTGGTGGAACGCGCGAGCGAGCACAGCGTGCTCATCAACTTCCGCACGCCGCGGGCGCTGGTCATGGAGGCAATACAACAGACGTACCCGAGCATCGCCCCCGGGAACGTGCACGTCTGGTGCCTGCAGGGCGAGAGCAGAGTCGCTCGCGTCGGCGAGCTGTGGAAGCAGTGGCGGGACTGCGGTGCTCATGTCGTGGAACCCGGCTGGACCCTGCCCACCGGCGGGCAGGCCTTCACCGAATCCGGCACCTATGCGCCCACCTACCTCATCGGCCCCTGGGAGGACGACAACGGGGAGAAACACCTGTTCTTCTGCGACGGTTACGCGGCCTCGGCCGAGGCCCTGCAGGCCGCCAGCCTGGCTCCGATGCTGGGGCTGGACGCCTCTCTGGCCGTGTTCACGTCCCGCTTCGAGCTGCCCTATGAACAGGAGCAGCAGGTCATGGGGCTCGATCCCCATGATCCCGAGTTCCCGACGCGGCTGTCCTCTCTGATGGGACGCACCCCCGGCGACGAGGAGGTCCAACTCTATCGATCCATGATCGTCGATGGCGCCGAGGCCGGCCTGCCGCTCGAGAAGGCCACCATCAGCGCGGACGATTTCTTCCCCGAGAAACGCTGGGACGTGCTCGCGGTCTCCGGCTACATGAGTCCCGATCCCTACTCCGGCGCCTCCGGCGTCGAGCAGGTCAACGAGGACACCTGGCGAGTCACCGTGCGCATGGCCACCCCCCGGGGCGACAAGCGCATCACCTTCTCGCTGCGTCTGATGGAGAACCCGCAGCAGAGCCGGCTGGTCTTCAACCCGCTGCTCATCCGCTTCTTCTCAGGCGAGGATTATCCGAACCGGCCGGTGAAGATCTCCGACTCGGGGCGCATCCGCAACGAGCTGCAGACCCTGTGCCTCGATGCCCTCGAGTTCATCGGGTCCGAGAGGATCCGTGTGCACTTCGACCGCATCCCTCCGGAAGTCATCAGCCCCGAGAACCAGCGCGTCCTGCTTGACGTCCTGACCTGGTACAAGGCTCATCACCCGCTCTGGTTCAGCTGGCTCGAGTTCGAGCGCCCCGGTGGCAGCGAGTAGGAGGCAGTCACGCGCGGCCGTACATGCAACGAGGACCTTCTCTCTCAATGAGGGCGCACGCCTCTCCCCTGAACTTGAGAGCAACTCCGCGTCACACGGCTTCTAGTACGTGTTGAGCCAACTCCCGCGCACTCAGCTGGAAGCGACAAGCACCGCAGCAACGCGGCGCGGGCACGGACCTTGCTCTGACAGAACTGGAACGGACGGAGCTGAACCCTCAGTCAGGGAGCCGAACATGAAGACGCACGTGAAGATCTTCGTCCTCGCGTCTCTGGTGGCCGCGATGAGCGCTGGCTGCACGACCGTCACCTACGCGCCAGCCGATCCCCCGACCGCCAAGACCGAGGTGCGTTCCCCCAAGCCCGGCGCCAAGTACACCTGGTCGGCCGGCCACTGGAAGTGGAACGGCCACGGCTACGTCTGGGCCGACGGCCACTGGATGAAGAACAAGAAGGGCAAGACCTGGGCGCCCGGGCAATGGAAGAAGGGGCCGAGCGGCAACGTCTGGGTGTACGGATACTGGCACTAGGCAGACGCCCTGGGGCCCACCTGGCCCGGCCGTACATGCGCGGGCGGCCCTGCCTCCGCAGCGACTTCAGGCGTAGTTGCCTGTCGGAGCCAGGAGGCGGGGCCGCCCGCGCAACCAACTTGGCGGACTAGATGTA
>JAUWLR010000279.1 GCA_030613615.1 Candidatus Eiseniibacteriota bacterium | reverse complement strand
CCTACTGGGGGCACGAGGACGAGCTCGCGACGGCCATCGCGGCCTTCGTGGAGCCCGCGGAGCGTTCTCCCGGACGGAGTGACGCGTGAAGACACTGATCATAGGCGGAAGGCTCGTCACGGAGATCGATTCCTACGATTCCGATATCCTGGTCGAGGATGGTCGCATCGCAGCGATCGGTCGTGGACTCGCGTCACCCGACGGCGCCGAGGTCACCGACGCGTCCGGGAAACTCGTCCTGCCGGGCGTCATCGACCCGCACGTCCACGTTTCTCTCGACCAGGGCGGTCACGTGTCCTCGGATTTCCGGTCCACCACGCGCGCCGCGGCGTTCGGCGGCGTGACGTCCATCCTCACGTACGTCACGCCGAAGAAGGGGCAGCCTCTCTCCGAGGCGGTCGAGGAGCGCAAGGCGCAGGCCGAAGGGAACTGTCACATCGACTTCGGGTTGCACGCGTCACTGGTGAACTGGGAGGACAGGCGGGACGACGAGATACCGGAGATGATCGAGACGGGCATCCCGTCCTTCAAGGCATACACGGTGTACTCGTCCTCGGGACTCAGGAGCAGCGAGGAGCAGCTCTACGGCGCGCTTCTGGCTGCCGGCCAGCACGGCGGGCTCATCGAGGTGCACTGCGAGAACGAGTGGATTATCGAGCGGAAGATCAAACGCCTGGCGGAGGACGGGAAGCTCTCGCCTGCCGACCACGCGGCGAGCCGCCCGAGCTACGTGGAGGGGGAGGCCATCGGGGCGGTGCTGCGGGCCGCGTACGACGCCGGCGCGCCCGTCTACATCGTTCACGTCTCGACAGCCGCGGGTGTAGAGGCCATCGAAGAGGCGCTCGAGCTGGGTCTGGAGGTCTACGCTGAGACCTGCCCGCACTTCCTGCTGCTGGATGAGCGGAAGCTGTCGGGTCCTACCGGGCAGCGCTACGCTACCTGCCCTCCGCTCCGGGGCGAGCAGCACCAAGAGAACCTGTGGGACGCGCTGGACGAGGGGTTGATCCAGGTCATCGCGACCGACCACTGCGAGTTCACCGCCGCCGACAAGGACGAGGACGCCTCTGACTTCCGTCGGATTCCGATGGGGGTTCCCGGCGTCGGGACGCTCTTGCCTCTCATGTGGCACTTCGGCGTGTCTGCGGGGCGGATGAAGGAGCGCGACCTCGTGGACAGGCTGTGCACCCAGCCGGCGGAGATCTTCGGGCTGTATCCGGAGAAGGGGAACCTCGCGGTCGGGAGCGACGCCGATCTGGTGATATTCGATCCAGACCTGCCCGTGACTATCACGCCGGAGGTGCTGCACGGTCATTCCGACTACTCGCCGTACGAGGGACAAGAGGTAACCGGGTGGCCGGTATCCACGATGCTGCGCGGAAGCTGGGTCGTGAAAGACCGGGAGCTCGTGGGGTCCCACGAGCTCGGGTCGTTCATCAGGCGAGGGAAGATCTGTCAGAAGCCCGGACGGCGGGAGGTCTGACGCCGGTGTCGGGTGCCAGCGTCGGGGTCAGCGGCGTCGACTGGACGGAAGCCGCGGCGCTGCCGCTAGTGTGCGTGACGCAGTTCCGCGTGCCACCTACGCGACTTTGTACCCCGCGTCGGCGACGGCCTGCCTGACTGCCGTCATG
>JAUWLR010000248.1 GCA_030613615.1 Candidatus Eiseniibacteriota bacterium | reverse complement strand
GTTTTTCGATCTTCCAGCTCCCCATGCTGACGATCGATTGGGGAGGTCCCGAGCCCGTGGTTGTGGAAGGGGACGTGCTGTATCTGATGCAGGGCTTCCGCTACCAGCGTGCTCTGAATGACTGGCTGGCGGTGCGAGGCGGCTTCTCGGCGACCGGGCGCGGCGGCATCGACGGGAGGTCGGTCTTCGCCCAGGGGGTGATGTGGTCGTTTGCGGGCGGGCTTGGCGCCACGGCGCGTGTTTGGGGCGGCGAGCGTGCAACGCTCGCAGTGTCCGCGGACGTGGGTCTCGGAAACGCCTACACGATCAACATCATGGACTTCGTTGAGGACATCATCGAGGGCGGGTGGGACGAGGAGAGCTCGCTTGTGGCGGAGTCCAATACCTCTCAGGGTCGCCTGGGGCTCACGGGAGCATGGGCCGCGAAGCGGTGGCTCGGTGTCACCGGCTCCGTGGATTGGGGATGGGCGGAGGGGGTCGGCGACGGAAGCTGGGGTGGCCGCAAGCTGGGTGGAAGCGGCACGGTGGGCGGCGACTTCAAGGAGCTGAGCGCTGTTCCCGTCGGAGTACGCTTCGCCTTCAGCTCCCAGCCCGTTGATCAGGGTGGGACAGGCCCCGACGACGATATCAGGAGCTACGGTGTCGGCGTGTTCTACACTGGGCGCACGGATCTCTCGATAGGCTTCGACACGATATTCCTCCGCCTCCCGCTGATCAACAGCGACGTCGAGACCGACGCCCTGCAGTTCTCGGTCGACATGCGTTACTACTTCTGAGCGGAGACGCAAGGGAGAGAGATGAGCTCAACGAAGACACATCCACGCCGCGGCGCCCCTGGCAATCGATCCCGTGTCGCATGGATATGGATCAGTATTGTCGTCGTTGCGGTGGTCGCAGGAGTCGTGTGGAGGGTGGGCGGCTCACGCCCGGAGTCCACTGCGCCGTCGGGTGGAGAGGCGATGCTGGTGGCCGCCCCTTCGATTCCCGCTGTGACCGTAGCCGATGCACAGGGTCTCGCGGGACGGTGGGTCCGGACGGACTCCCCCTACGTGCTTGAGATCGTATCCACGGCCGAAGACGGGAGCCTCGTGGCCGCGTACTACAACCCGCGCCCGATAAATGTCTCCAGCGCCCTATTCCGGGTGGTCGACGGCACGTTCGAGGTCTTCGTCGAACTCCGCGACGCGAACTACCCTGGCTCGACCTACACGCTCAGGTACGACGCCGCGGACGACGTCCTGCGAGGGATCTACTTCCAGGCCGCCCTCGGGCAGAGCTACGACGTGACATTCGCGCGGTAGCCGCCCCAACGCTCTAGAGCACCGAGCCAATCAGCGACTCAGTTATCTCGAACAAGTCGAACGTCGCCGGGTGGGTAATGCCCCTTGAGAGCTTCCGGTGGGTCTTGACCCACAGGTGGACCGCCACGCGAGCTGTGCGGAGGGCGACCTCGCTTGACTGGCTGATTCGGTCAAGCTCCCGCATCTGCTGGAAGTAGACGTCGATGTCATAGGACATCGACTGCCGGGACTCATCCAGCTGCTTCATGCGGTCGAAGAGCTGCTGCTCGACCGCTCGGACATCGTTCCCGGTCATCTTATCGGCAGGCGGTGTGTCGGCCATGAAGCGCGGTGTGCTCTCTCTCAGTGGCTCGAGCGCGAGATCGTCGCCCCTCCAGTAGCTGTCGACGAGTGTGAGGCCCTCCAGCACTTCGGCCTGCTGTCGCTTGAATATGTCGGTGTAGCGGACCATGGGTCCGTGCCGTTTCTGGATCTCCCCGGCGATCTCGGCCTCAGCCGCCTTCCTGGAGTCGCTGAGTTCGTTGATGATCGCGAGTGTTGTGGCGCCTGCTTCATCCACGAGAGGCTGCGCCTCCCGGAGCGCGTCCACGAGCGATTTCTGCGAACGAACGTTCTCGATGAGGGTACGGACGTTCTCTTCGTCGAGACTGCTGCGCACATCGGTGTCCGGATCGATCCGGTCGAGGAGTGCGTCGAGGAACCCCGCCAGCTCCTTCGCCTTCTCATCGGCCGGAAGGCCCGATTCGGCAACGGTGACAACCTGGAGCGAGTAGGCGACTATGCCCCTGACGTGACCCTGGAGCTCGGCCAGAGACTCCTTGTAGCGTGCTGTCTCGGGGCCCTGCGCGAGATGTCTCGCGTAGACAAGCCGTCCCTGGCCCAGGCTGTGCTCGACACTGCCGGCCATCGCGAGCGTCTGATCCGCGAACGGAGCGAGGTTCGCCGCCGTGGACGTTTGGAAGTAGGAGCAG
>JAUWLR010000165.1 GCA_030613615.1 Candidatus Eiseniibacteriota bacterium | reverse complement strand
GGTCCTCATGCTGGAAGCCGGCGCGACGTTCGTGGCGCGGGAGTTCTCAGCGAGGATCGATGAACTGTCCGGCATCATCGCTGCGGCGGTCGAGCACGAGGGGTTCTCAGTGGTCGAGGTGCTCCAGCCGAGTGTCGCCTTCCACAACACTTATGAGGAATACGGCGCCGCTGTGGAGACCGTGGACGGACCGGCGGCGACGCTCGATGACGCGCTCAGGCTCGCGCGGGAGACGGACCGGCTCCCATCGGGGGTTCTCTACCGGGTCGAGCGGCCCTCGCACGGCGCGCGTCTCTACGGTGACTGGAATCCGGTGGCAAGTCACCCCGACCGAAACGAGCGGGTCGAACGTGTGCGGACGCTGATGAACCGATGAACTGGCACTGAACCAGTGACCGGACCAGGGGAGGCCACACCATGAACGTCAAGGAAGCCATCGAGACCAGAAGAGCATACAGGGCGCTCGCGCCGGTCGAGATAACGGAGGACACGGTCCGCAACCTCGCGGAGGCGGCGCGCCTGGCAGCCTCGTGCTTCAACAACCAGCCGTGGAGGTTCGTCTTCGTGCGGGAGCGAGAGGTTCTCGAGCGCCTGTTCGAGGCGCTTCCAGACGGGAACGCATGGGCCAGGTCCGCGTCCATGATCGTCGCGGTGATAAGCCGGGCAGATCTCGACTGTCAGATCATGGGCCGAGACTACTTCCTCTTCGACACGGGCATGGCCACGGCGCAGCTGATCCTGAGAGCGACCGAACTTGGTCTTGTCGCACATCCTATAGCCGGCTACAGCCCGAAGAAGGTAAGGGGCGTTCTGGGGATCCCCGATGACCTGACCGTGATAACTCTGGTCATCGTTGGGAAGCACACGGATGAGATCGGCGACGCACTGTCGGAGGCACAGGCAGCCGGCGAGGCGACGCGTCCCGAGAGGCATCCCTTCGAGGAATTCGCGTACCTCGATGCGTACGGCGGCTAGACCCACAAGAGCCAGGCGCGAACCCGCAATTGACGGCCTCCGGAGCATGCGGTAATGTCTTCTGACAGGGTTCGAATCTCAAGCGCCCGCTGCCCGCGGGCGTTCTCCCGCGTCACTGTGAAACGTAAGGAGAGGACGTGAACAGAGTCACCGCACTCGCTCTGACGGCCACACTGCTGCTGGCGGCCGCGCATGGCGCACAGGCACTGCCCATCGTCGGCGCCAGCGCCAACACGATCCCCCGCGGGGCGTTCATGATCGATACCTGGGGCGCGTGGCTGAACTTCACCAAGTCGTGGCAGGAGGACGGCAACGGCGGGTCAAGCTGGATAGGCTTCACGGAAGAGAGGAAGTGGACCGCCGGATCGCTGGTTCCACGTGTCTACTACGGTGTCACGGACCGGTTCACCGTGCGGGCGGCATTGCCGCTGGAGGATCGATACCGTGAGTACGACTTCGATAGCCCGGCTGAATCGGCAAGCGGTCTGGGCGATATCATAATTGACCCGAAGTTCCAGGTCTTCCGAGCCGAAAGCGGGTACCCGCGTGTGGCCGCGCTGGCAGGCGTCAGGTTTCCAACCGGAGATGCGGGAGGGGACGGCAGGCTCCCCCTGTCGGACGGCTCCACAGACTACATGCTCGGTGTAGGCGTGACCCACAAGGAGTGCCCCATCACGGCGCACGCGTGCGTGACGTACTGGTTCAACGGGAGCCGTGCGAGCGGCACGAACGTGTCGGATCTCATCGTAGGCCTGGCGTCGATCGAGACGCCGCTGGACGAGAGCTGGAACCTGCTGTGGGAGTTCAAAGGCGTTTTTAGCCAGACGCCTTCGGAGTTCCAGAGGATGTACATGTGCCCTGGCATCATGTGGAATGGAGACCACCTGAACATCGGTTTCAGCACCCTGGTGTCAATGAGCGCGAAGGGCAAGGTTGGTATCAGTACGCTCGACTACGACTGGGCGCCGTACCTCCGCGTCTACTACCGCTTCTTCTAGATCAAGGAGGAGACGATGGGACCGTTCGGACTTCCTTGGCTGACCTTCGGCGCTCTTCTGGTCGTGGTGGCCAGCATCGCCATTTCGATCGCCTGGGCGGTCTGGTTCTCCGGGTCGGGTGGAGGTGGCGATGAGTAACGTGGGGGTCTATGCGACTGTTCTGGGTCTCTACCTTGCGATGCTCGTGGGGATGGGGCTCTGGATGGGCAGGAGGACGCGGAGCGCGGCCGATTTCTACATCGGCGGGCGGCAGGTCGGTCCGTGGGTGACCGCATTCTCGTTCGTGGCCGCGTACTTCAGCTCGGTGGTCATCATTGGCGGCGGAGCGTTCGGCTACAAGTACGGGATGTCGACACTGTGGATCGGCGCGGCGAACGTCCTCGTGGGATGCACGCTGGTCTGGATAGTGCTGGGGCGGCGGCTGTGGGAGTTCACCACGCGTCTCGACTCCATGACCATCCCGGGCTTCATCGGGAAGCGCTATGGAGCGCGCGAGGCGGAGGTGTTTTCGGCGCTCACCATATTCATCTTCATGATCGTCTACAACGTAAGCGTCCTGGTCGGCATGGGGCGTATCATGGAAGGCCTGATGGGCATGCCCTACACAGAGGCGGTGCTCATCGCCGGACTCATCATCCTCATCTACGTGTCGATCGGGGGGTACCTGGCCGTTGTCTGGACGAGCTTCATCCAGGCCTGGATCATGATCTTCGGCCTGCTTCTGCTGGCCTTTGCGACGCTCGGCAGGGTCGGAGGGCTCACGCAGGCCAGCCTTGACCTGGCGGCGCTGAACCCCGGGCTGGTCGAGACGCCCGGCGTGTGGGGTTGGGGAGGGCTCGTGTCGTTTGCCCTCATCGTGAGTCTGGGGGTCTGGGGCATGCCGCAGCTCCTCGTGCGGTTCTACTCGATGAAGAGTACGCGGGTTCTGAGGCTGGGCGTGGTCCTGGTGACGCTGGGCGGCGCGATGGCGGTGCTCCCCTACATGACCGGCGCGATGAGCCGTCTGATCCTGCCGCCGCTGGAGAATCCCGACCTCGCGATCCCGATGCTCACGAAGACGGTCCTGAACCCGTGGGGCGGCGCCATCTTCTTGGCCGGCGTCATGGCGGCGGGCATGTCGACGTTCGCGTCCGTGCTGATTATCGTGAGCGGAGCGATAGTGAGGGACCTGCGTGTGGGAGGCGCACCGCGGAGCGCCCCCAAAGGCGTGGTCGCGCCGCCGGGCTCATCCCACGAACTGATGCTCGGGCGCATGGCCAGTATGATGGCAGGGCTGATTTCGATGTTCGTGGCATATCGTCCGCCGGCCCTCGTGCTCGTCATCACGGCATTCGCGTGGGCGGTCATCGCATCGGCGTGCCTGTGGCCGGTCGTGCTCGGCGTGTACTGGAAGCGGGGCACGAGAGCGGGCGCGACATCGTCAATGGTGGCAGGCACGGTGGTCGCGCTGGTGTGGATGATGGCGGGGAAACCGCTGGGCATCCACGGGTTCATCCCTGGAGTAGCGGTCTCGCTGGTGGTCTTCGTCGTAGTCAGTCTGTTCACCAAGCCTCCTGATCCCGCCCTCCTCAGGCGCGCGTGGGGAGAGGAGTAGTCAAAGAGTGCGGAAGCGGGAGAACGTCGATCCTCCTCACAATAACGGCACGGACTCCGGCACATCATCAGTGGAAGGTGGTTGGAGGGCCCAGTCCCCGTGGCTCAAGGTGGTGCTCCTTGTGAGCCTCGTCCTCGTGGCCATCGGTGTCTACCGCTGCTCAGCGGAACTTGTACCGCCGCAGGGCCCGCGCACCATCCGCATTGAGAGAGCCACGGTCGCCGTTCCGGATTCTCTTCTGGTAGTCCCCGCTGACTCCCTCGCCGTGCTGACCACGCGTCTCTTCGCCAGGGGCTTAAGGGAGGTTTGCGCGGCCGAGATCAGCATCGGAGAGGACGCGTCCGCCTGGGCCGCGGTTCGTCTTCACGTTCGCGCGGCGCCCGAGGGCCGCCTGGAACTCATAGGAACGGCTTCATCGGTCCTGGGCGGTCGGCGTCTGGCCGCCGTCGCCGTCAGCGATTCACCCGACAGGCTGCGGGAGACGGCGCTCACTGCGGCTCGTGACATGGTTCGCGAGCTGGACCTGGCGGGAGATCCACCGGCGGAGGGGCGATGATCGCGAAGAGGCGGGGCGCCGGTGTCGGCCATCAGGTGACCAGGGTGAGGCGCGGGTTGCGACGTCGCCGGCTCGGATGGACGCGCCGGGCGCGCCAGCTTACGCGCAGCCAGTTCGGCAAGCTCGTCGACTATCACATCCACACGAAGCTCTGCGGACACGCCGTCGGAGAGCCTGCGGACTACGTGCGCGCGGCGGTCAAGAGGGGCCTGCCCGAGATAGGCTTCGCCGATCACATGCCGCTTCTGAGGATCAGGGACGAGCAGCTGACCATGGAACCGGATGAGCTCCCGCGGTACGTCGGCCTCGTGAACGAGCTCCGCGACGTGAGCGGGGGTATCACGGTGCGGCTCGGCATAGAGATGGACTACTTCCCCGACCAGACGGAGGAGATCTGGGCCGCGGCGGAAGGGATAGAATTCGACTACGTCTATGGCGCTGTTCACTACATAGATGGAGGGGGGTTCGGGGACAGCAGGAGGTTGTCGAGCTATCACGGACGCGATCCGGACGAAACCTACGAGCGCTACTTCGAGCTCTTCTGCAAGGCGGGCCGCGAGGGCGGGTTCGACATCATGGCGCACCCCGACCTCGTGAAGAA
>JAUWLR010000077.1 GCA_030613615.1 Candidatus Eiseniibacteriota bacterium | reverse complement strand
CACATCTGCTGCGGGCCATGCGCCCTCGTTCCGATGCGAGAACTTCTCGCGGACGGGCACGAGGTTGCCGGCGCCTTCGTCAATCCGAACATCCACCCGTACCGTGAGTTCAAGAGCAGACTCGAGGCGGCGCGGCTGGCGTGTGTGGCGCTGGGCGTGGAGATGGTGCGCGAGGACGGCTACGGGCTGGTCGAGTTCCTGCGCGCCGTCGTCGGACACGAGGACGGGCGGTGTCCCATCTGCTGTGCGATGAGACTGGGCCGCGTGGCGGAGCTGGCGAGCTCGCTCGGGTTCGACGCATTCTCGACGTCGATGCTCGTATCGACGTACCAAGACCACGAGGGCATCCGTGAGGCGGGGGAGGCCGCGGCGGAGGCTCACGGAGTCGAGTTCGAGTACCGCGACTTCCGGCCAAGGGTGATGGAGGGTGTGAAGGTCTCGAAGGAGATGGGGCTCTACCGGCAGCAGTACTGCGGCTGCATCTACAGTGAGTGGGAGCGCTACAGAGAGTGAAGACCTCCGATTTCGACTACGAGCTCCCGAGGGAACTCATCGCGCAGTACCCGGTGGAGAGGCGCGATGAGTCGCGCCTTCTGGTTGTCAGGCGGGACGGGGGCGCACTGGAGCACCGCCTGTTTCGCGACGTTGGGGAGTACCTCGAGCCGGGCGACGTGCTTGTTGTCAACGAGAGTGAGGTCATCCCGGCTCGTCTGCTGGGTCGCAGGAGCGGAGGCGGACGGGCCGAGATGTTCCTTCTTCGCGGCCTCGGGGATCATCGCTGGGAGGTTCTCGTGCGCCCCGGCGCCAGGATCCGGGAGGGGGCGGAGCTCTCCTTCGGTGACGGGCAGCTGACGGCGCGCGTCGAGGAGGTCCTTCCGGACGGGAAGCGCGTGGTCTCGCTCTGGGCTCCGGGAGATGTCGCGGCGACGGCCGAGAGGCTGGGGGCCGTACCGCTGCCGCCCTACATCGACAGGGAGCCCGAGGCGGCGGACAGCCTGCGCTACCAGACGATCTACGCCCGCGTCCCGGGGGCGGTGGCCGCGCCCACAGCCGGACTTCACTTCACCGAGGAGCTTCTGGCCGAACTCAGCGCTGCAGGCATCGCAATGGCGCCGCTCACACTCCACGTTGGCATAGGGACGTTCCGTCCGGTCTCGGTCGAGGATCCGGCCGACCACCAGATGGAGAGCGAGCGCTTCGAGCTTCCCGTGGATGCCGCGGACGCGATCAACGCGGCTCGTGACGGCGGCGGGAGGGTGGTCGCGGTCGGGACCACGTCCGTCCGGACGCTCGAGTCCGTTGCGGGGGAGGACGGACATGTAGAGTCCGGGTCCGGTTCCACGAACCTCTTCATCCGGTCGCCCTACCGTTTCAAGTGCGTCGACGTACTTCTCACCAACTTCCACCTCCCGAAATCGACTCTCCTCATGCTCGTGTCCGCGTTCGCCGGGCGAGAGCGGGTCCTCGACGCGTACGCCGAGGCCGTGAGGGAGTGCTACCGGTTCTACAGCTACGGCGACGCGATGCTGTTGCTCTAGCCGGGCGGGCGCGGCGCTCTTCCCGTACGCGTGTGTGTTTCCGTCAATCCGCTTGACAGTCTCAGAGCCTGCGGATACAGTACGCGGGCCCCGTCGGGCGTACGGGGAGCCGGAGGTTGCCTTGCTTGAGTTCCGGATCGTTGCTGTCGATGCGGAGACGAAGGCGCGGGCCGGGGAACTCGTGACGCCCCATGGTGTCGTTGAGACACCAGTCTTCATGCCGGTTGGCACTCAGGCGACCGTGAAGACGCTTGCCCCTTCCGATCTCGAGGAGATCGGCGCACAGATCGTTCTGTCCAACGCGTATCACCTGTACCTGCGTCCTGGCACCGAGCTCATCAGGGAGGCCGGCGGGATCCATCGCTTCATGGGATGGGACCGCGCCATCCTGACCGACAGCGGCGGTTTCCAGGTGTTCAGTATCGCGCGTCTCAACCGCGTCACTGACGATGGGCTGGAGTTCCAGTCCCACCTCGACGGCTCCCGCCACTTCATGTCCCCGGAACAGAACGTCGCCATCCAGCGCGACATAGGGGCCGACATCATCATGGCTCTGGACGAGTGCGTCGCATACCCCGCGGAGAGGAGCTACGCGGCCCGCTCGCACGAGCTGACGCTCAAGTGGGCGCGACGAGCTCTCGACGCGTGGCGCAAGGCCCCGGGCGAGCAGTCGCTATTCGGGATCGTGCAGGGGGCGACCTACGCGGACCTGCGCAGGGAGTCCGCGGCGGCGCTGGCCGGGATGGAGTTCCCCGGCTACGCCATCGGCGGGCTTGCGGTCGGCGAGCCCAAGGGGGCCATGCGGGAGATGGTCGACGCCGCGGTGGAGGAGCTTCCGGAAGCGAAACCGCGCTACTTCATGGGGCAGGGTTTTCCCGAGGACATCATCGGCTCCGTGGTCCAGGGCATTGACATGTTCGACTGCGTCATGCCCACCCGCAACGCGCGGAAGGGCTCGGTGTTCACGTCGCGCGGCAAGCTGGTTGTCAAGAATGCCGCCTGCGCCGCTGACCACGGTCCGATGGACCCCGAGTGCACCTGCTACGCGTGCCGGAACTTCTCAAGAGCCTACATGAGACACCTGTTCGCCGCGGACGAGATGCTCGGTGCGCGGCTGGCGTCGCTTCACAGCCTGACGTTCTACGTGACGATGATGCGAGAGATGCGAGCCGCCATAATCGAAGGGGATTTCGGCGATTGGCGGCGGTCGTTCCTGTCCAGATACGAAGAGGGCGACCGTGGGGAAGAGGGCGGCCGTGGGGCAGACGTGAACTGACAGATGGACGGAGGTGAGATGCACAACAACATGGCCAACCTGGTCGACAGTGTCGCGACGGGATCCGGCGGGAAGATAGTGCTACTGGTCGCGGACGGGGTCGGCGGCCTGCCGCATCCGGAGACCGGGCTCACCGAACTCGAGACCGCGCGGACGCCCAACCTCGACGCCCTGGCGCGGGAGTCCTCCTGCGGTCTGCACGTGCCGATCGCGCCTGGCATAACGCCCGGGAGCGGCCCGGCGCACATGGCGCTCTTCGGCTACGACCCGGTGCGTTACAAGATAGGTCGAGGCGTTCTCGAGGCGTTGGGGATCGGGTTCGACCTCAGGCAGGGCGATGTGGCGATTCGTGTCAACTTCGCGACCGTGGACGAAGAGGGACGTATCACCGACAGGCGCGCGGGGAGGATCCCGACGGAGAAGTGCGAGGAGCTGACGGCCCGGCTGGATCAGATCGAGCTACCGAAGGTCGAGCTGTTCGTCAGGCCCGTGAAGGAGCACAGGGCGGTCATCGTGCTGAGAGGCGCGGGCCTCGCCGGAGGGTTGAAGGACACCGACCCGCAGGCGACCGGCGTGCCGCCGCTCCCGATCGAGATCACGGATGGTGCGCAGGAGAAGACCGCGGATCTGCTGAACGCCTTCCTGGCCGAGGCGGGGGAGCTTCTCAAGGAGGAGCCGGCGGCCAACGCCGTCACGATGCGGGGCATCGCGGCGCTCGAGGAGATACCGTCGGTGGGCGAGCGATTCAGGATCAGGGCAGCGGCTCTGGCCGGATACCCGATGTACCGCGGGGTCGCGGGGCTCGTCGGCATGGACGTTCTCGCGAAGGTGGAGACGGCGGACGAGGTGGAGGAGGCCCTGCGCGCCGCGTACCGGGAGTACGATTTCATCTTCGTTCACTTCAAGAAGACTGACTCGACCGGCGAGGACGGCTCGTTCGATGCGAAGGTTGCGGCCACCGAGGAGTTTGACGAGGTGGTGGCACGTGTTCGGAGCGTGGATCCGGACGTGCTGCTGGTGACAGGCGACCACTCGACACCGTCGGCGATGGCGATGCACAGCTGGCATCCGGTGCCGGTGCTTGTGCGCGCCGCGAGCGCTCGGGTGGATGAGGTGGCGACATTCGGCGAGTCGGCATGTCTGCGCGGGTCGCTGGGCACCGTCCGCGCGGTCGACCTGATGCCGCTCATGCTGGCGCACGCGGGACGGCTGGCGAAATTCGGGGCGTAGAGGAACCACTGTGACAGCACGCGACGAAATGCCGCGCTCCAGAGAACTGCTGCTCGCCGTCGTGAGCGGGGCGTGCCTCGTTCTTGCGTTCCCGCCGATCGACCTCGTGCCCGCCGCGTTCGTGGCGCTCATTCCGCTCTTCCACGTCATAAGGAACGTGAGGGGGGGCGGGTTCTGGAGCGGGTTCCGTCCGGGCTTCGTCGCCGGGATCACGTTCTTCCTGCTGCTTCTGTACTGGCTGGCGCTCCTCTCATCGGAGCAGATGGACAACCCCGTCGTGATGAGCGGACCGCTCTTCCTGCTGGTGCTTCTGCAGTCCTTCTACTGGGGACTCTTCTCGGCCGTCGCCTCGTTCGTCGGACACAAGACTCGGATTCCGTGGTTCGTGATCCTGCCTGTGCTCTGGGTTGCCTTCGAGCAGCTGCGGTCGCTCGGCGTGATCGGCTTCACCTGGGGCGCGCTGGGGTACGCGGCTGTCAACGTGCCGAGGGCCATCCAGTTCGCGTCTGTCACGGGCGTCTTCGGGGTCTCGCTCTGGCTGGCGCTCTCGAACGCGCTCGTCCTGGAGATCGCGTCCGGGCGCAGGCGGCGGGGTGTGCTTGCGGCCGCTCTTGTCGTCGCGCTGCTGCTGCCGGTCCTGCATGGGACTCTCGTGCTGCGTGGGGCCGAGAGCGGACAGGGCGGGGAGGGCGCCGGGAGGAGCATGCGGGTCGCGGTTATCCAGCCGAACATCTCAGCTGAGACCAAGTGGGATGCGCGCTACAAGAGCGAGAGCTTCGAGACGCTGGGCAGGCTGTCGCTCCAGGCCGCGGACCGGAAGCCGGACCTGATCATCTGGCCGGAGACAGCTGCGCCCAGCTACCTGCTCTATGAGCCTGACGACCTGGCGCTCGTCGCGGCCGTTGCGCGTGAGACCGATACGCGGATACTGACGGGCTGCCCGAACCTGGTTCCAGGGAGTGCGGAAGAGGGGACAGGCAGGCCACTGAACAGCGTTCTCCTGATAGACACCGACGGGATTCCGAGGGCTGCCTACAGCAAGATGAAGCTCGTTCCGTTCGGTGAGGCCATACCGTTCGAGACCGTCATTCCGTTTCTCAGGAACGTGGACTTCGGCGAAGCGGATTTCTGGCCCGGCAGCGAGCGCGTAGTTTTCGAACACCCCGATGCCGCTTTCTCAGCACTCATCTGCTACGAGTCGACCTTCCCACGTCTGGCGCGCCGGTTCGTCGCCGGCGGCGCAGAACTCCTGGTCAATGTCACCAATGACGTCTGGTACGGACGCTCGTCGATGCCGTTCCAGCACGCATCCATGGCCGTCATGCGGGCCATCGAGAACAGACGCAGCCTCGCGCGGAGCGCCAACAGCGGGGTTTCGATGCTGGTAGATCCGTACGGGCGCGTGATAGGGCGCACGGCGATATTCGAAGAGGGCTTCCTTGTGGAGAGGCTTCCCGTCGTGAGTGACAGGACCTTCTACACGACGTACGGGGACGTGTTTCCCTGGGGCGCGATGATTGCGGGCGGGCTGATGCTGGTGCTGGGCCTGTCCGGGGCGGTCAGGAACCACGCACGGCCACGCGGACGGAGGGGCTGAACGGACCCTCACTACATGGGCAGGAACTGAACATCGGCACGGAATCGAGCGTTGATGGGCGCGCGGGTCTCGACGAGACTCGCGCAATTTGCGAGGTGTGGGTGTGGTCCGGAGTCAATCCCGCTCCCGGGGCTCCCGGCAACTGCTTGCGTCTGCTGGGGTTGGAGGCCCGCGCGCGTCCCAAGCGTGGCATGGAACTTGCATTTCATCGGGGCGAGCCTCCCTGGACAGGAGGCTCGTCGGAACTGCCTTGAGGGGCACAGGAGGCCTGAATGTCCACATACTGGGGACTTGTGAAGGCGCGTGGCCTGGAAGGCACGAGGCGGCGTGTTCTGTCCGTGGGTCCGTACGCGCTGTCGGTGCGCGGGTCTGCACTAGTCGGCGTGATCGCCATCATCACGGCCGTTCTGCTCGTCGGGATAGCCATCTTCATCCTCGGGCACGCCGAGGGCGACGTGGTCGAGTACGCGGTCGATGACAGCAGGGCATTCTACATCGCGGAAGGCGGGCTCGAGCGCGCCAGGGGCTACCTCGCGGCGCTGAAGCTCGATGACCCGAACGAAGACCCGGTCGGGACGAGCCTCTCCGGACAGGTGCCGGGTGGGGGGTCCTACTATGTGGAGGTGGTCGCGGACGCGAGCGGAGGCAGCTGGCTGGAGGCCTACGAGGTTGTTTCGACGGGCGACAAGGACGGCGTGCTGCGGCAGGTCAAGGCGACGGTGATAGCCGAGACGTTCGCGATGTACTCGTGGTTCATCGAGAGCGCTGGTGGCGGCTACTCATGGTTCCGGTCGGGCGAGCGCTTCGAGGGCCCGATTCACGTCAACGGTGACCTGAGGATCGACGGTGACCCCTGGTTCGGGGGCTACGTTCGTGCCGCGGGAGGCCTGACCCTCAAGGAAGGCAGCAACCCGACCTTCGTGAGGGGCTACGAACTCAACGTAGATCCCATCAGTCTGCCGAGCAGAGCCCACGTGTTCGCCACGGTGAAAGCGGCGGCTCAGAGCACGGGCGGTCTCGTTCTGCCCGCCCTGGGGAACCAGACCCACTACGAGATACTACTGGGCGACCCTTACGTGGGAGCGTTCAGTTATCAGGGGTTCAACGATGACGGCAGCACCAACGGTCTCGGCGGCGAAGTGGATATCTCGAGCCTCAACGGAGCAGTGTGGTCCGATGAGGACATCCACATCTCCGGGGTGCTGGACGGGGAACTGACTATCGGCGTTGACGGCACCATACACATCACGGATGACATCCTCTATGCCGGGTCGACTCCGGGGAACGGTCCCGATCCCGACTGCGACGACATACTCGGGCTCATCGCGGCCGGACACCCGAAGGGCGATATCATAATCGACTACACCACTCCGAACTGGAACGACTGTGAGGTCCACGGCGTCATGATGGCTCTCCAGAAGACCATCGAGGCCGAAGACTACCAGCATCATGCAGTTCGCGGTGACTTCATCTTGTACGGCGGCATGCTCGCGGATTACGCCATCCACCTGGCGCAGTACAGCGAGGGCGTGGTTGTCTCGGGTTACGGCAGGGACTACCACTTCGACCCGCGCGTGGCGGCGCTTCCGCCACCGTTCTTCCCGTTCGCGGGGAGCTTCTCCATTGTGACGTGGGAAGAGATCGTGCCACCGGTGCCACCGGAGGCCTGATCGGAACCGGACGCCGCGGTGCACTGGAGCCGCGCGGTGAGGACGTGAGCCATGAGACACCTGAGAGGACGCACATTGAGACGGTCGATGCCCGTGGTGGAGCGGAAGAGCGCGACGCCGGGCGACCGTGGCTCCGCTCTGGTCGGAGTGATGGCCATTGCCACGGCCGTGCTCCTGGTCGGCGTTGCCATCTTCACACTCGGCAACGCGGAGGGCGACATCGTCGAGCACGCGGTCGATGAAGCGCGCGCTTTCTACGTTGCTGAGGGTGGGCTCGAACGGGCGCGGGCATGGCTCGGAGACCTCATGGAGAGTGACCCGGACGCCAATCCCGTGGGAGTGTCATTCGAGAATCAGGCTCTCGGCGGCGGGCGCTACACCGTGGAGATCGTCGATGATCCGAGCACCGGCAGCTGGCTTGTGGCGTACGAGGTCGTGTGCACCGCTGACGTCGACGACGCGACGCGTCGAATCAGGACCATCATGGTTCCCGAGACCTTCGCGAAGTACCAGTGGTTTGCCGAGGGTGGAGGGTGGCGGTGGTTCTGCACGGGAGAGAGGTTCGAGGGGCCGGTGCACGTCCGGGACGACCTCCTGATCGACGGTGACCCGTGGTTCGGCGGTAAGGTGACGGTCGGAGGTGGTCTCACGATGGAGGCAGGGAGCAACCCGACCTTTGTGCACGGCTACGAGCTCAACGTCGGCGAGATCCCTCTGCCCGGTGTCGCCGACATCGGCGCGGCGGTGAAAACGGCCGCGCTGAACGGGGGACTTTACGCGGGGGTGCTGCCCAAGCTCAAGGACTTTTATCACGTGGCGCTGGGATCCCCGTCGCCGGGCGAGCTGACATACGAGGGACGTCGGCCTCAGGGCCCAAACTATCTGAGCCTAGATGGTCCCCACGTCGTCGATATCTCGTCGCTGAACGGCGCGGCATGGTTCGGGGAGCCGGTATCGGTGGAGGGAATACTGGACGGCCAGATAACCATCTACGCGGACGGCGATATCCAGGTCTGGGATGACATCCTCTACGACGCGTCGACGCCGGGCGCCGGACCGGACCCGGAATGCGACGACGTGCTCGGGCTCATTGCCGGCGGTGACATCGAGATCTCCTACACGCTGCCCAACCAGAACGACTGCGAGATACACGGGGTGATGATCGCTCTGGGCACGAACGTACAGGCAGAGAGGCACACGAAGGAAGACCCGAGGGGCCGCCTGATCATCTACGGCGGAGTCATTGCGGAAGAGAGTATCCTCTGCGGGCAGTACGCGGACGGCTTCTGCGTGCACGGCTACGAGCGCGACTACAGACTTGACCCGAGGCTTTTGAGGATGCCTCCACCATTCTTCCCGGTGATCGGGAAGTACATCGTCTACTCGTGGGAGGAGATCGATCCTCTGGAGGCTTGATGTGCTCAGGGAGAAGGCAGTGAGCAGAAGGCGACAGAAACCCCAGGACGAGCGAGGGAGCCGGGACGAGGCACGTCAGGCCGACCTGTCCTTCAACGCCAAGCGGTTCGGCGAACTGCTCATCGAGGCCGGCGTGATAAGCGCAGGTGACCTCGAAAGCGCGCTCGAGACCCAGCGCGAGACCGGCGAGCGGCTCGGAGAGGCTCTGGTCAAGCTGGAACTGGCCACGGAGGTCGACATCGTTGACGCTCTCGCGAGCCAGCTGGACATAGTGGAGTTCGACCCGATGATCGCCGGGACGATCGATCCCGAAATCGTGCTGACCATCCCGCATCACATGGCCAGGCACCATCACGCACTGGCGGTCGCCCGAACGGGCAATGAGCTCATTGTCGCGATGTCGGACCCGCTCGACCTCGTCGCGGTCGATGACCTGAGAGTAGCGACGAAGTGCGAGCTCTCCATTCAGGTGGGGCTCGAGAGTGACATCGAGAGCGCGATAACCACGGCGTACCGCAGCGCGACGGCCGACCAGAACCTCGAGGAGGTCATCGCGGGCGCCAGAGTTGAACTGGGCATCCAGGAAACCAGCGCGCTCGAGGAACTCTCGGAGGAGGAACTGAGGGAGCGGGCGGAAGACGCCCCCATCGTCAAGCTCGTCAACTTGATCCTGGGGCAGGGCATCGCCGAGCGAGCGACCGACATACACATCGAGCCGCTCGAGAAGAAGGTCGTTGTGCGCTACCGAGTGGACGGCATCCTCTACGATGCTACGACGCCCCCAAAGCGCTTCCACGAGGCCATCGTTGTCAGGATCAAGATTCTCTCGGAGATGGATGTGGCCGAGCGGCGCGTACCGTTGGACGGTCGCTTCACGGCGAGATTCGAGGACCACGACGTGGACATCAGAGTCTCCACGTTGCCGACCATCTACGGCGAGAAAGTGGCCATGCGGCTGCTGCACAAGTCCACGACGATTGTCAGTCTTGCCGAGCTTGGTTTCGAGGAGGACGCACAGGCGATCTTCCGCAAGGCGCTCAAGCGCCCGTACGGCATGGTACTGATCAGCGGCCCGACCGGCTCCGGCAAGAGTACGACACTCTACGCGGGCATGGGTGAACTGGACCGCGTTGCAAGGAACATCACGACCCTGGAGGACCCGGTCGAGTATCACATAGACCGCGTCAATCAGGTGAACGTCAACAGGAAGGCCGGGATGACGTTCTCGACCGGCTTGAGGTCGATCCTCAGGCAGGACCCTGACATCATCATGGTGGGTGAGGTGCGTGACCTCGAGACGGCAGAGCTGGCCATCAGGAGCGCGCTCACCGGCCACCTGGTGCTCAGCACGGTCCACGCGAACGACGCGCCCGGAACGGCGACGAGGCTCGTCGACATCGGAATCGAGCCCTATCTGGTGACGAGCGCCGTCCACCTCGTCATGGCTCAGCGGCTCGTCAGACGGATTTGCCCGCACTGCAAGGAGCCGTACAAGCCCGACCCGAAGGCCGTGATGGCGCTCGTGGGTGAAGTCCGCAAGGGCGCGGTCTTCTACAGGGGCGCGGGATGCAAGCAGTGCAAGGGACGCGGCTTCCTCGGAAGGACGGCCATCTTCGAGATACTCGAGATGACGCCTGAGCTATCCGAACTCGTCATGAAGCGTGCATCCGCGGACGCGGTGCGAAAGAAGGCGGTCGAGACCGGGTTCGTAACACTCAGAGAGAACGCGGCAAAGAAGGCTCTGGACGGGGTCACCACTGTGGAGGAGGCGCTGGGCGTCTCCACCGAGACGACGTAGCAGTGAAGCAAAGCTGAGCGGGAGGAAACAACCTTGACACGGTTCGAGTACGTAGCCAAAAGCACGTCGGGCGCGCAGAGGAGCAGCTTCCTCTTCGCGGAGTCTGCCTCGGCTGCGGCAGACATCCTCCACAGGGACGGGCTGGTGGTGCTTTCCATTCGTGAGATGAAGGGGTCCGCCCGGGAGAAGACGAAGTCCCAGACCAAGCGGTTCTTCGAGGGGCACGTCCCCGCCGGAGCGGTCGCGCTGTTTACGAAGCAGCTGACGTCCATGCTCAACGCGGGGCTCCCTCTGACGCGGGCGCTCTACGGCCTGGCGAGGGACGAGGGCAACCGGACATTGAGTGATGTCCTGGTCCAGGTGGCCACGCATATCGAGAGTGGGGAGACGCTTTCATTGGCGATGTCGAGGCACCCGGGAGTGTTCCGGCGGCTCTACATCAGCATGATCAAGTCGGGCGAGCAGAGCGGGAAACTCGTCACCATCATGCGCCACCTCGCGCGCTACATGGACAGGACCGAGGCGGTGAAGCGCAAGGTGCGGGCCGCGATGACCTATCCCGCATTCGTGGTGGGCTTCTCGGTTATCGCGAGTGCCGTGCTCTTTCTCAAGATCGTCCCGATGATGGCGGGAGTCTACGCGAAGCTCAACGCCGAGCTGCCCATGCCGACTCAGATAGTCATCGCGGCCAGCAGCATTGTCGGGCGGTACATCTGGGTTCCGATACTGCTGATCATCGCGCTGATAGTCGTCTGGCGTGTGATGATGAACAACTCTGCCGGCAGGTATGTCCTGGACTCTTTCAAGCTGAGACTCCCGATCTTCGGCCGGATACTCAAGAGAGTCGTGATCGCCAAGTTCCTGCGGACCCTCGGAGTCCTCGTGGAGAGCGGACTCCCCGTCCTGGACGCGCTGGAGCTGGCGGGTGGGTCGGCGGGCAACGAGGTGCTGTTCCGGGCCGCCAGCAAGATCGGCAACATGGTGTCGCACGGCTCGAGTCTCTCGAAGAGCTTCGCGAGCACCGGCGTCTTCCCGGAGATCGTAGTGCAGATGGTCTCGACGGGTGAGGAGACGGGCACGCTGGGCGAGATGCTCGCGAACCTGTCAGACTACTACGACGAGCAGGTTGGCACATCGATCGAGGGGCTGTCTTCGATCCTCGAGCCGCTTCTCATCGTGTTCATTGGTGGCATCATTGCTCTGATGCTGGTGGCGATGTTCCTGCCGGTGTTCCACCTCGGCGGAGCTATCCGCAAAGGCATGATCAAGTCAGGGTGATAGGCGGCACGCCGTTGGAGGTTGCAGGCACGCCATGTGCCAGGTAGAGAGTGTCAATGAAATCAAGGGATGTATGGGAATTCAGAGGTTGAAAGGAGGTGAAAAGGAATGAGTATGCTGAGGAACAGCAAGGGCTTCACGCTCGTGGAGCTCATGGTGGTTGTCATTATCGTGCTCGTGCTCGCTGGTATCGCCGTCCCGGTCTACATCCACTACATCCAGGAGGGCAAGAAGAGCGAGGCGTACGCGGTCATCGACTCGATCGTCAGCGGAGCGCTCGTGTACTTCCAGAAGAACGACTCGTACACGGGAGGCACGCTCTCGAACTGGCTCGCGCAGGATGACGCCGACAACGCGATGTACTTCACGTACGCGCTGAGTCTCCAG
>JAUWLR010000040.1 GCA_030613615.1 Candidatus Eiseniibacteriota bacterium | reverse complement strand
ACCATCGCCGGGGGGACGTCATCGCGTCGAACGGCCTCATCCACGGACAGATGCTCCAACTGATCAGGTAGTACAGACGCGCCGCCTCCAGGTGCGGCCTTCGCTAAACCCGCGGCGGCCTCGCGTGGTCTGACGGGATGTGCGGGGAGGCGCTCCAGACCCCGGGCGGAGGCGGTCTCTTCCCAGCTTGATTCCGGCCCGTGCGAGGCAATATACTCAACACATTGTGCGTCTGACGCCAAGATGTGTTCTCCGGAGATGCCGATGAACCTGAGAAACGTCTGCGCCGTCCTAGCGCCGGCCACTCTGCTCGTGCTGTCACCGGCCGGCGGGGAACGGCACGGAGGAGATTCCTAGGCATGGGTTCCCCTGAGCTTGCTACCGGGACGGTTCTTGCCTGCTTCCACGACGAGTGGGACGTGGCGCTTGACTCGGGTGCCGTGTTCCGGTGCTCGGTGCGGGCCCGGCACTTCGCCGGCATGGACAGCCAGGTGAAGCTGCTGGCTCCGGGTGATCGCGTGCAGGTCGCGCTGCTCGACGACGGCTCCCGGGTGATCGAGGGCATGCTCCCGCGCGCGACCGTGCTGTCCAGGCTGAGACCGCGAATGAAAAGGGAAGTCGAGCAGGTCATCGTGGCCAACGTCGAGCAGCTCGTCGCGGTAGCGTCTGTTGCGAGTCCGAAGCTGAACAGACGCTTCCTCGACAGGTACCTGGTCGTCGCGGAGGACGCGGAACTCAGGTCCGTCATCGTCTTCAACAAGATCGACCTGGTCCCGGAAGAGGAGTGGCGGCCGCACTCCGCCGCCTACGAGAAGGCGGGCTACACTGTCGTCCCCACGTGCGCGCTGGACGGGCGCGGAGTGGACGAGCTCAAGGCGCTCATCGACGGTTCCTTCTCAGTGTTCACCGGACAGAGCGGGGCGGGCAAGAGCTCGCTTCTGAATGCCATCGAGCCGGGATTGGGAATCAAGGTTCGCGAGGTCAGCGAGGCGACGAACAAGGGCAAGCACACGACGTCGAACGTCACGGTGTTCCAACTGGGTGAAGACACGCTAGTGGCAGATACTCCCGGATTCCGCGAGTTGGGATTCTGGAGGGTCCACCCCGACGATCTCGATCAGCTCTTCCCCGAGTTCGCGGAGTACATCCCGAGGTGCAAGTTCACCGGGTGCAGCCATTCCCCCGAGCCGGATTGCGCCGTCAAAGCCGCCGTAGAGGCGGGGGAACTGGACGCGGAGCGCTACGACAGCTATCTGAGGCTCCTGCGCGACCTTCGGCGCTGAGGCGGCGACCCGCAGGGCCTTGGCGCCACGGATAGCAGCGAGCGAGGACTCGGCTGAAGAGCGCCGGCCCGTCCGGCGACAGACGTGAGTGGAAGGAGAAACCAACAGATGCAGGTAGTTCTTCTCGAGGACCCGAAGCACGCCAGGTTCGGTCCACTGACGCTCCTTCGTCCGGAGTTCGACCTCCGCTGCGGCGCCCTCGAACTGCGCGAGAAGCTGGAGATGAGGCGGCCCGACTGGAACGTGACGCTCTGTCCGAGGCCTGCGCTTGCGGCTCTGGTTTCCGAGCGGCATCCCGCACGGGGCATCGACACGCTGCTCGACGAACCGACACTGCTGCTCTACGGACGCGTGATCGCCGACGAGCCGCTGCTCCGGGCGCTGCAAGAGCTCGACGGCGATGCCCTCCTGACGTCCGCCTCGGAGACGGTCGGAGCCATGCTTCAAAGCGGCGCGCGCGAGCGGCTCGAGGAGGCCTCCGTGGCTGCCGAGGGCGTGGGCGCACTGGGGGTCGAGACGGCTGTTGAGATACCGGCGCGGTCGGTTCGCTATCCGTGGGACGTCGTCGCCGCGACGGCCGATGAGATAGCAGCGGACGCGCAGTTGGTGGCAAAGCTCGGCGAGGTCAAGGCAGAGCTTCATCACTGCGCGCGTCTGCTCGGCGAGGAGAACGTCTCCGTGGGGGAGGGCAGTGAGATAGGATCGAGCGTCGTGCTCGATGCCAGGAAGGGCCCCGTCGTCATCGGTCGCGATGTCAGGATCATGGCCAACGCGGTCATCATCGGCCCGGCCTTCGTCGGCGACGGAAGCGTGGTACGGGCGTGCTCTGTGATCTGCGAGGGAACGTCCATAGGCCCGGTGTGCAAAGTAGGGGGGGAGATCCAGGCTTCCGTTCTGCAGTCGTTCTCGAACAAGCAGCACGGCGGGTTCCTCGGGCACTCCTTCGTGGGCAGCTGGGTCAATATCGGCGCCGGGACCAACAACAGCGACCTGAAGAACAACTACGGGAACGTGCGGGTCGAGCTGGCAGGTGAGACCGTCGACACCGGATCGCCCTCCGTGGGCGCGATCATCGGCGATCATTCCAAGACCGCCATAGGGACGAGACTCAACACGGGGACGGTCGTCGGTATCTTCTGCAGTGTCTTCGCGGACGGATTCCCCCCGAAGTCGGTTCCGTCGTTCTCGTGGGGGACGTCTCACGGCTTCGTTCGCTACGACCTCAAGGAAGCGCTCGACACGGCCTCACACGTGATGGCCCGACGAGGGATAACGATGACGCACGCGCTGGGGGAACGCGTCACGGAGCTCTTCGGTGCTACATCCTGACTGACGCCGGCGTCACGAGCGCGCAACTGCCTGGCCGCCGCGCTTCGTCGCGGCGGCTCCGTACGTGGGGAAGCCCCCCACAGGAGCTGGACAGCGGGGGGCTCGAGGACGACACGTGGACCAACCCTCTTGGCAAGGTCAGTCCGTGTCGGTCGCTAGTTCCTTCAGTTCTGCTCTGAGCTCTTCGAGCTCCTCCTGCAGTTCAGCAAGGTCCGCCTTGAGTTCGTCGAGTTCCTCTTCGGAGAGATCGTGGCTCTCGAAGGCCCTGATGAAGAGGTCGTTGTCGCCCAGGTTGCCGACCTGGATCTTGTAGGCCTGCATCGCCTTGTCGTACTCGGACTCGGCGACGACTGCCTGGACCACCACCTCGTTGCCCTTGCGAATGAGGACGATCGGCGTCTCCTCGTCAGCCTCCATCTTCGCAATGGCCTCGACGAGCTCCTTGGTGCAGCAGACGGCCTTGCCGTCCACCTTGTATATGATGTCTCCGGCCTTGATCCCGGCCGTCTCGGCGGGGCTGTCCTCCACGATTCCCTCGACGAGCACACCCTCTCCGCCCGGGATCTCGAAGTACTCGGCCAGGTCTCCGCTGACATTCTCGATGTAGACGCCGAGCCTGCCGCGCCTGCCCCAGCTTGACATGCCGATGTCGATCTCGGGGATCACAATGTGTTCGAGTACCTTGAGAGCCTCCAGTTTTTCCAGGGCCTCAAGACCCTCGAGGCCTTTCAGACCCTCCAAGCCTTCCAGGCCTTTCCAGATGAAGGTGTTCTCCCTCTCGGCGAGTGTGGCACCAACGGTCTTCATCTTCCCGTCACGGTAGACCTGGATCTCCACGTCCGTGCCCGGGGCATGCGCCCTTATCAGCTCGATGAAGTCGGACAGGTCCTTGCCCTTCTCGCCGTTGACGGAGACGAGGATATCGTGTTTCTCGAGGCCGGCCTCCTCGGCCGGAGAGTCGTTGTAGATCTCTGTGATGAGGATTCCCTCGATGTCACTGTCGATGTCGAGCTTCCCGCGGATCTTGCTGTCGAGTTCCTGTATGCCGATGCCGAGCCAACCGCCTCCGTCATCGTCGGTGTTAATGACGACCTTGATCTCTCTCTCGCCCGCCAGCGCCGGCGCCGGCACAACGACGCACGCCGCGACCAGAGTGACGAGGACCGCTGCCGCTGCAATCCTCTCGAACATCTCCCGCCTCCTTTGCCTGTGGCCTCTCCCGCAAAGGGGAGAGGGGGCCGGGTTCCTCGGGTGGTCTCCCGCTGTCGTCCGCCCCGTGGGGGTCCTGGCCCGCCAGTAGTCTCCTTGCTCTCTCTTGTTCTGACACCCGTGCCGCTGGATGGTTGAAGGGCGCTGGAGCCGCCGGGGACGGCACTCCCGGGCGCACAAAAGGTGACGGGAGACGCGCGCCGCACGCCTCCCGTCGTCCGCTATACCGGCATGTCCACTTCTCAGCTACGGAAAGCGCCTGTCGCCGCCATGAGCCCCACACCCATGACGACCATCATCATTCCGATGATGAGGAAAAGCACCACCGGGATGGCGACCACGGCGATGGCCTTGGCGCGGTCGACGCCGTAGACGACCTCGACGGACACGACCATCACGACGAGCATCCACAGGCCCGCGAGGCCCGCGAGGAACGTGGGTCCGAGAATCGGGACGATGGCTACCCATGTGATCAGTGACGCGCAGAACAAGGGAACGGCCAGGCTGGTGAGCTTCCCCTTGCCATCGAAGAACGTCGTGGCCACGAAGTGCGTGATCGCTACGAAAAGGAACCCGCCGATGATGCGCAGGAAGGGCAACACGAAGAAGCCGATGGGGCTGAAGGACCCTATGCCCGCGCAGACGCCCCCGATGGCCAGAATTCCGATGGCCGGTCCGATGGCCTCGCTGTCGTCCGCGAGCCGCCTGATCGAGTCGGTCTTGAGTTGGGCGGCGTCCCAGCCTTGCTTGATGTAGTCAACGAACGTCATGAGTCTCCCCTTGTCCTGTGGAGTTGCTGCCACGACTACATTACGGCGCGACTATATGGCAGCGCCTTGCAGCCCGCAAGAGGAAACCCCGGTGCCGCTCCGGATGACAGGTCAGCCGAGCCTGCCGTGGACGGGGGTCACCCGGGAGAGCCCGTCGGAGCCGCAGGGACCAGTTTCCAGGCCTTATGAGCCGAGATTCGGTATTTTTCTAGGGCACGCTGGCATACTCTTTGCAATTGAGCCTGTGACAGCGACAGAGGATATCGGTGGAGGCAGTGTCGCAGGCGCCATTGCGGCCCGAGGAACAGCACCCTGGAATATTGGCGTTGAGGCACCTGGATCAGGCGATGGGCCGTAGGGTCCTTGCCAGAGGAGGGATGGCAGTATGCGGAGCAAGCGTGTGATTCTGCATCGTGCGGCGTTCGCGCTCGTGGCGCTGGCTGCGGTCGTGGCCTTCAGTGGCTGCAGCTCGGTCGCGCCAGAGGAAGTGTTGAGCGAGCAGACCGGCAGGGTAACGGGCACGGTGCGTCTGGACAGCGGCCCTCTCCTGGCGGAGATCGAGGTCTGCCTGTGGCTCGAGTACGGAGTCGAAGGTCTTGAGTCCTGGTACCAGACGGAGACGGACGAGTACGGCGCCTTCGAGTTCGACGGCGTTGAGATGGCGAGTGACCAGTCGGACGAGACGGAGTACTGGATCGGGGCCAACCGGACACCCGTGAGATCGAGTTCGGTCAACCCGGACTACACTTCCTGCTGCAGGACGATCATCGTGCCGAGGGATGGGACGTGCACGTCGGACCTGATCATCAGTCTCGACACGGGAGATCCGGAGGCGTATCTGGAGGAGTAGGACCTGTGTCAGTGGGGCTCGACGCAGGGCTGCGGATTCCATCGCGCGGGGAACCTGCTCAGAACGGGTTCTTAGGAGACAAGAGAGGGGCTGCCGACAGACGGCAGCCCCTCTCTTGGCATTGGTGCCGGAGGCCGGGATCGAACCGGCATGAGCCTGACGGCCCGCGGGATTTTGAGTCCCGTGCGTCTACCAGTTTCACCACTCCGGCGAGTTCCTTCCATTGCGAGACTCTAGCATCGGGAACCTGGAGGGTCAAGCGAGGTGGGGGGGGGCCGTCGCCCGGTCAGATTCGACTTGACCCGCGGTTGGATGATGCTAGAATCAACCGCAGACGGACCGGACGAAGTGGGGCCATAGCTCAGTTGGGATGAGCGCCTGACTGGCAGTCAGGAGGTCGGGGGTTCGATCCCCCCTGGCTCCACCAGATACTGCAGCGCCGATGTCCCGGGCGGACTCAGATGCCGCCCGGGGCATTCGCGTACGGGGCAGTGACGGGCGGCTCACCAGAGGTACTTGACAGTACGCCGGTCCTGTGATACAATCAGCTTAATTCGTCAGATAGGGCGCATGCGCCCCCAACTCACTCCGGAACGGGAGTCTGCCTCTACAGGAACTGCTAACGCTCTCAAGCCCTGGACAGCACAGGAACATTTACCCGGTCAGGGTTTGGCAGGGGGACTGGCGGTTGCCTGAAGGTCAGTGGACTCCTGTCTTTGCGTGGTTCAAAAAAGAGGTTCGGATGAGGAACAGGGTGCTCACTTCGATGCTGGTTTGCTGCGCTCTCGGCTACGCGGTCTGCTCCGGCGCTGCCCTGGCAACAGCCACTGCCAGCTTCGAGCCGGGCGACATCTCGTTCGAGGCCAATCGCTCCTTCCACAACGTTCTCATCGACGACTGCGTGACGCTGTCCGAGGTCGGGGAACCCGATCTCCCGGTGAGGATTCTCCGCTTCGTGATCCCGGCCGACATGCGCGTCGAGGACGTCGTCTTCTCGTGCGGCGGTGTCGTGGAACTTCCCGGAACACACAGGATCGCTCCTGCGCAGCCGGGGACTCCCACCGGCGTGACTCCCGAGTGGGTCGAGCCGGCCGCGCGTGTCTACTCCAGCGACGAGTTGTTCCCTGCCGCGCGAGTTGAGTATCTCGGTGACGGTTACCTCGGCGGACACCGGATCGCGAGCGTCGCGGTCCACCCGCTGCAGTACGCGCCGAAGAGCGGGCGGCTCTTCCTGGCGACCGACGTCTCGGTCGAGCTCGCGCTCGTGCGGGGAGCGGACAGGTCCGAGCCCCGAGGGAGGCTCTCGACCCGTTCCGACGAGATGTACCGCAAGCTGGTGCGGAGCATCGTCGTGAATCCGGAGGACGTGCTCGGCGGGCGCTCCGCTCACACGGCGACGGACTCGGATGCCGAGGGGTTCCTTCCCCGCTACACTCCGTCTCTCGAAGGTAGCGGTGTGGAGTACGTCGTCATCACCAGCGAGGCGTTCGAGTCCCGGTTCCAGGACTTCGCCGACTGGAAGACGAGACTCGGCGTTCCGGCGGTGGTGCGCACGTTGTCCTGGATCGACCAGAACTACCCCGGCGGCGTCGACCTGCCCGAGCGCATGCGGCTCTTCATCAAGGACGCCTACTCGTCCTGGGGAACCACCCACGTGCTGCTCGGCGGCGACACGGGCATCGTCCCAGAGAGGCTCGTCAAGTCCCTCTATCAGGGCGGGGAGATGATCCCGGCCGACATCTACTTCTCGTCGCTCGAGGGCAACTGGAACGACGACGGTGACGAGCTGTTCGGTGAGGGCTGGGGTGGGGTGGGTACACCGGGGGACAGCGTAGACCTCTACCCCGACGTGTTCGTTGGCCGCGCTCCCGTCTGGGACATCGTCGAGCTTGACACGTTCATCTCCAAGTGCCGGGCCTACGTCGAGGAGCCCCAGGTTCACTTCACTGACAGGAATCTCTTCCTGGCCGAGGTGCTCTTCCCGTACGACTGGGAGAGCGGCGGTTTCAGCCTGGACGGGGCCACGCACATAATGGAGCCCATCCTGGACCTGTTCCCCGAGGACATGCATCTCTCAAAGCTCTACGACAACTACTATGACTTCCCTGAGTCGTCTCCTCTGAACTCCACCGTGTCCATCGATTCCCTGGAGGCCGGCTACAACATCGCGTTCCACGTCGGCCACGGGAACAAGGACATCATGCGTGTCAGCAACAACAACTACATCACGATGAGCGACGTGTCCTCGCTGTCCAACAGCCTGACGAAGTCGTCGTTCCTGTGGCTGCTGGATTGCACGACCGCCGCCATCGACTTCGACTGTATCGCGGAGAGGGCTCTCAACAACCCGAACGGTGGGGCAGTGGGAGCGTTCGGCCCAACGCGGTTCGAGTACCCCAGCACTTCCAAGTCATACCTCTGGGAGTGGGTTGATCTGCTGTACACCTACGACATCTGCAACGCGGGAGAGACCTGCGCGCTCGCGAAGGCTGCATTCGCCGCCCCGGAGATCTCCGGCGGGGAGAATACTCAGAGGTGGACGCAGCTCACCCTGGTCCTTCTCGGTGACCCCGGGCTCCCGCTGTGGACGTCCCGCGCCCGCTCTCTGAGCGTATCGCACGGCTCGTCTGTCACTGTTGGTCAGACTGTGCTGTCCGTCACGGTTACGGACGGAACTCCCGTCGAGGGCGCGCTCGTCTGCGTCATGAAGGATGGCGACGTGTACGAGCGGGCGCTCACGGGCGTGGACGGCGTGGCCGACTTGAGCATCACACCCGACACGCAGGGGGCGCTCAACATCGCCGTGACCGCCCGGAACTACATTCCGAGCGAGTCGAGCATGAGCGTCACTGCTGCGCCGGGACCGCATCTCTACGTGGACGCGGTCGGAGTGGACGACGACGGCTTCGGCGAGAGCCGCGGCAACGACAATGGCAGGGCCGAGGCCGGCGAGTCGGTGGAGCTCGGCGTGGAGATACGAAACAGCGGAGTTGTGGAGGCGTCTTCCGTGACGGCGCTCCTCACCACCTCCGACCTTAACGTCACGATCAACGACAGCACAGAGATGATCGGTTCTCTCCCGCCGGGCGGCGTCACGTCTGTCGGTGCGGCGTTCAGGTTCACCGCATCTGAGGCGTGTCCGGCCGAGCACGACGTTGCTTTCAGGGTGGAGTTGGTCGACGGTGCCAGGATGATCTGGACCGACGAGATCACTGTTCGCATACATCGACCCGATCTCGGCAGGCTCTTTCTCGAGATCGACGACTCGGCGGGGGACGGCGACGGCACGCCGGAACCGGGGGAAACGATAGGTCTGACGCTTGAGATCATGAACGACGGGACCGGCGACGCGGATGCCGTCTCCGGGACGCTGTCCGGCTCCGGCGGCATGACTGTCGTGGACGGCACGGACGTGTGGGGAGACGTGCCCGCCGGGGAGACACGAACCGGTTCCACGGGCTTCCAGCTCGTTGTCGGTGCTGACCCGGAGGAACTCCTTCTGCTGGAGCTAACCGACAGCTACGGGAGGGTCTGGCCGTCCCATCTGGACCTCGTCCGTCCCGCGGCTCCGGACAGCGTCTGGGCTCGAGTGAAGATGACAACGATCACGCTCTACTGGACGCCCGTCGCCGACCAGGACCTCCGAGGCTACACGGTCCACCGCTCCGGGAGTCTGGCCGGCCCCTACGAGCGCGTGAGCGACGGCGTGCTGACCAGCGCCACGTTCTGCGCCGATGACGGACTGGACGAGAACACCCTGTATCACTACTACGTCACCGCCGTCGATTCGTCCGGCAACCGGAGTGATGCGACGGATGTCGTTTCCATCAGCACGAACCCGCCCAGCCAGAACGGGTGGCCGCTCGCGACGGGAGGGGGCATGTACTCGAGTCCCGCCGTCGCTGACCTCGACGGCGACGGTATCCTCGAGGTCATCGTCGCGTCCGCGCACGTCTACGCTTGGCACGCGGACGGTTTCGAAGTGGTCGACGGAGACGGAGACCCCCGGACCGGCGGTATCTTTGAGACGGACGGTACCGGCGGGTATCACAGCTCGCCGGCCGTGGGCGAAGTCGACGGAGACCCGGGAGTCGAGATCGTCGCCGCCGCGTGGGCCGATGTCGGCGGGACGGATGCCGGTGTGTACCAGGTCTTCGCGTGGAACGCCGAGGACGGTTCGTTGCTTCCCGGATGGCCGACAACGACGAGGAAGTTCTGCTGGGCGAGCCCGGCACTGGCGGACCTGGACGACGACGGGCGCTCCGAGGTCATCATTGCTTGCGCCGACGGCTTCCTCTACTGCTGGAGTTACGATGGTTCGGAGTTCATCGACGGTGACGCGAACCCGGCGACCGATGGCGTGTTCGCGGACCTGCACGGCTCGTGGGCCTACGGTTCCACGGCCGTTGCCGACATCGACGGCGACGGCGTTCTCGATCTGATCCAGCCCGCGACGAATGACAGCGTCTACGCGTTCCGGGCTGACGGCTCCAGGGTCGAGGGGTGGCCGGTCTACGTCGAGGCGCGCTCGATGTGCTCGCCGGCCGTCGGCGACGTTGACGGCGACGGTGAGCTGGAGGTCGCGGTTCGCTCTAACTCCTCACGCTGCTGGCTCTTGGAGGGCGACGGCACCGTGATGGACGGGTGGCCCATAACCGTGATCAGCGCCGGTGATTTCTCGCCCTCGCCGGTTCTGGCCGACATCGTCGGTGACGGCTGCCTCGAGGTGATTCTTGTCGGCCAGACCGGTTCGGTGCTGGTCGCTGACTATCTCGGCAACACGTTGCCGGGCTGGCCGAGGAACCTCGGTGACGACACGATTGCGAGCCCCGCGGTCGCCGACGTAGATGACGATCCGGAGATGGAGATAATCATCGGCTGCGACAGCGGGAAGCTCTACGCGTTCGATATCGACGGTGAGATTCTCGCCGGGTGGCCCATCCAGACGGATGCCGACATCGTCGCGTCCGCGACCGTATGCGACCTGGACGGCGACGGTGACAACGAGATCATCGTCGGAGGATTGGACACGAATGTGTACGTGTGGGACAGCGCCGGGAGCTACGACGGCGGCGACGGTGTGGAGTGGGGCTCGTTCCTGCACGATTCCTGGAGAACGCAGCTGCACGGCTTCACGATTCCGACGGGAGTCGACGACGGAGAAGATGAACCGTTTGGTCTGCCGGTGTTCGCGCTGGAACAGAACTGCCCGAACCCCTTCAATCCTGTGACGACGATCGGCTTCACGGTCCCCGAGGGAGAGGGTGCTGACGCGCACGTGTCGCTCGCGATCTACGGGGTCGACGGCTCGCTCGTGAGGACACTGGTGAGCGGACGAGAGACGCGCGGACGTCACATCGTTGTGTGGGACGGACGCGACGCTTCCGGTAACCGCGCTGCATCGGGCGTCTACTTCTATCGTCTTGCCCACGGTGAGGGAGTCGAGTCGCGCAGCATGGTGCTCATGAAATAGGTGACGTTGCGCATCGCCGCCGCGCGGCAGGCCGGCCGGCGACGACAAGAGAACGGCGGTATCAGACAACGGTGATGCAGAGAAGAGGGGAGGGGCCCGTATGGGCGCCTCCCTTTCTCGTGAGCTGCATCCCGCGGAACCTCCTCCCTCGGGCGTTTCCTGTCCTGCCACGGCCGTTTCTGCCCCGCCATGGGCGTTTTCGTCCCACCACGGCCCCAATATCGCCCCGACTCCCCCCGTCACTCCGCGCCCGCCCGGCCACCCTCCGAGAATCCCCGATTCGCGGGCAATGCCCCGCTCGGGCGGCCCCCGCCCGAAACCCGCGAAATCAGCCTCTTTCCGCACATTTCTGCTTGACAGGACCGGGCCTTGCACCTACTCTCTCGCGAAGTGGGCCGAAGTGGGATGAAGTGGGTTGACTCGGCCAGCTCGCGGATGGGGAGAGGCACTCTTGGCTTCGTACTACGGTTCGTATCTTCACACGCTCGATACAAAGGGACGCGTCTCGATTCCTTCCGAAATGCGGAAGGCGAGCGGTGACGTGTTCGTACTCACGCGTGGCTTCGAAGAGTGCCTCAACCTCTACCCCGCAGATGAGTGGGAGTTCGTAGAGCGCGAGCTCAAGTCTCTGCGCACGACGTCGAGGGAAGCGCGCTACTACGTGAGGCGGATGATGTCGACCGTCAAAAGGGTCGTCGTCGACGGACACGGCCGCATCACCATCCCACCGTGGCACCGTGAGTTCGCGGGTCTCGGTGGGGAAGCGCTCGTCAACGGAGTGCTCGAGCACATCGAGATCTGGAACCCCGAGAAGTACGAGAACTACTCGGAAGGCTACGACGAATCCTATGAGGACGTGGCCGAGACCGTCTGGAAGCACGCGAAAGACAAGGCCGGGGCGGCCGAGGAGTAGGTGGCGTCGGGGCAGCAGGCGGCCCTGGTGAGCAGGCGGCGGCCTTGAAGAGCAGGCGGCGGCCCTGAAGAGCAGGCGGCCCTGGTGAGCAGGCCGCGTCCCTGGAGTAGGCGAGGAGTGTCCCCCCTGTGACGATACGATCGACACTGACGGAGCAGACCACGGTGGTCGAGATGGCAGGCAGCGTGGCCGCCATCGACCTTTCGAAGCTCCACAGTCACCTCATCGAGCTGCTGCGCACCCGGAGGAAGGCAATAGTCCTCGACTTCCGGGCCGTCGAGCACGTCAGCTACCGGGACGCTTCCCAACTCGCAAGGGAGTTCGAACTCGTTCGCTCCCACAACGGCAACATGAAGGTCGCAGGTCTGAGCCCGTACATCAGGAACATCCTGGTGTTTGCGGGCCTGTCTGACTTCCTTGATGCGAATATACCCGGATCCGGAACGCTGGAACCCGCCCGCACGCCGCAGGCGAGCTGACCATTTCCCAGCGCCTGACCCGGTAGGCAGTAACCGTCGTACCGCGTACCTCTACAGACTACGAGAAACAGATGAGTGAGCACCTGCCGGTCATGGCGACCGAGGTGGTCGAGTTCTTAGTGACTCGGACCAACGGAGGCTACGTCGACTGCACCGTCGGCGCGGGAGGGCACGCTCGCTACATCCTGAACAACGCGCCCGAAGGTACTTTGCTGGGGCTCGACCTGGACGCGGCAGCGATTGAGAGGACCGCCACCGAACTCGCGGTCTTCGGCGAAAGGGTAACACTCGTGCGGGGCAACTTCTCAGATCTGGCCACCATCGCACACGAGCACGGATGGCGCGAAGTCGACGGCGTTCTCTTCGACCTCGGGTTCTCATCCGTACAGCTGGACGATCCTTCCCGGGGTTTCAGCTACCGGAGCGAGGGTCCCATCGACATGAGACTGGACGCTGAGGGGGCGACGAGTGCCGCCGTTCTGCTGTCGAGGGTGAGCGAGAGGGAACTCGCGCGGATCATCTTCGAGTTCGGGGAGGAGAGGCGCGCGCATCCGATCGCCCGCTCGATCATCGCCGCGAGGGAAGAGGGGAAGCTCGAGACCACGTCCGATCTCGCAGCCGCGGTGCTCGCAACGAAGCCGGCCCGGAAGAACAAAACTCTGTCGCGTGTCTTCCAGGCGCTTCGGATCGCCGTCAATGCAGAGCTGGACAACCTGAGCGCTGGTCTCGCGCAGGCTGTCGATGTTCTGAGGCCAGGCGGGCGGGTCGCCGTCATCTCGTACCATTCGCTCGAGGACAGGATGGTCAAGCGGCACTTCGTGCGGTGCGAGAGGCCCTGCACGTGCCCGAGAGACCTCCCCGAGTGCGCGTGCGGAAAGAAGCCAACGCTCAAGATTGTGACGCGGAGAGTCGTGACACCCGGGGATGCTGAAGTGGCGGCGAATCCCAGGGCACGATCGGCCAAGCTGCGCGTCGCGGAGAAGCTCGAGAGGCAGAACTGATGCAGAGACGCACCAGGGCCCCCCGAAGAGAGCACACGAGCTTCGACGCCCTGCGAGGCATGCTCAGGCGCCCGGAAGGCCTGCGTGCAGCACTGAAGTGGGCGAGGGTCCCGAGGCGACTAACGACCGGGCTCTCGGGGTCGCTTCACACCAGGGGATTCCTCCTCTGGGGCGCGGCGCTGGTGACCGGGATCCTGTGTGTTGCGCAGCACGTCTACTCGACGGAGCTGGCCGAGCAGATCCAGGACCTGAGAGAGCAGCGCGAGAACGTGGAGGCTGAGATCGGGTTCCTGAGCATGGAGTGCGCTCGGCTCTCGAGCAGGGAGAGGATCGAGGCATACGCGGCGGACCGGCTCGGGATGCGATATCCGGAGGCGCACGAGGTCGTGCGGCTCGGAGACGGGACCAGGAGTCGGTGGGACCGCTGGGGTGACGACCTCGTGGAGGGAAGCACGATTGCTGTCAACGACGGGTAAACCCAGAGGGATACAGCCCGGGCGCCTGAGGGTCGCGCTCGTCTCAGGGCTAGCGGTCTGGGCGATAGTGATCCTGAGGCTCGTGATGATCCAGCTGGTTCACGCCCCGGGACTCGTCGAGTACGCCGAGCATCAGCACATCGTGCGCGTGAACCTCGCCGCTGACCGCGGGACGATATACGACAGGAACATGGTGCCGCTCACGGACAACCTCACCGTGCAGTCGGTCTGCGCCTATCCAAAGGAGATGGACTCGCCGTCCGCGGTGGCGCGTCAGCTGGCCCGGACGCTCGGAGGCAGCTACGACGATTACCTGACGCGGCTTCGGAAAGACAAGAGCTTCGTCTGGATCCAGCGCCAGATCACGCCCTCGAGGGCGGCCGCGCTCCGGCAGCTGGACCTGCCCGGCATAGGGTTCCTTCCCGAGAGCAAGAGGGTGCATCTGCTCGGCGAGACCGGATGTCACGTCATCGGCATGACCGACATCGACGGACTCGGACTCTCGGGCATGGAAAAGGAGATGGACAAGCTCCTGACCGGCGCCGAGGCGACCGTCTACTACTGTCTGGACAAGTTCAACCGCAGGACGCCGACTCCGGCGTGCACGAAGATCGTGCCGAAGGACGGCATGTCGGTTGTGCTCACCCTGGACATTCGCCTGCAGAGCATCGTCGAGGTCGAACTCGAGCGTGGCATCCGCGAGCACAACGCCGCGCGGGGAACCGCGATCGTCCAGGACCCGTGGACCGGTGAGATCCTGGCGATGGCCAACTGGCCGATGTTCGATCCGGACCGGCCCGAGCTCTACTCGGTCGGAAGCAGGAAGAACAGGGCCATCACCGATCAGTTCGAGCCCGGCTCGACGTTCAAGCTTGTCACGGCCGCCGCCGCCCTTTCGACCGGCAGCGCCGACCTGAACTCGGTCTACTACGCGTGCCGGGGCTCGAGGGACTACGGCAGGTTCACGATCCACGACGTGAAGGAACTCGGGTGGCTGAATTTCGAGCACGCATTCGCGAAGTCGAGCAACGTCTGTTTCGCCGAGGTGGCCGACGGAGTAGGGGCCATACCGCTCTACTCGTTCGCAAGGGACTTCGGGTTCGGCTGCCTGACGGGCATCTCTCTGCCCGGCGAGGTTCGCGGCACGCTGCACGAGCCGGGTAAGTGGTCCGCGAGATCGGTGCCGACCATTGGGATCGGCCAGGAAGTGGCCGTGACGGCCCTGCAGCTGGTGGGGGCGTACAGCACCATCGCGAACGGTGGCTATCTGATGGAGCCCAAGATCATCAAGTCGATTCTCGCTGACGACGGGCGGGTGACCGAGGAAGCGCGGTGGAGCGTGGTGCGTCAGGTCGTCGAGCCGGAGGCGGCCGCGGCTCTCAAGAGACTCCTGGCGTGCGCCACGGAATATGGTACGGGAAGAAACGCGCGGGTCGCAGAGCTTGCCGTGTCGGGCAAGACGGGTACGGCCCAGAAGGTGGCCGTGGGTTCTGGACGCTATGATCCCGGGGCGTGGATCGCCTCGTTCGCTGGAATGGCCCCGGCCGACGATCCCCAGCTGGTCTGTCTGGTCGTGATCGACGAGCCGGACGGCCGCGGGCTCGGAGGGGAGGTCGCGGCGCCGGTCTTTGCCAGGATTATGGAGCGGATCATCAGAGGACCTGGTTACGAGTATCTGCTGCGCGGCCGCGGCGACTACGTGGAATCAGAGCGGGAGCCGGGGCGCCTGGACAGGACGCGGTCGGCCCGTGCGGTGCCCGCGCTGGACCTGGGCCGTGAGGCGCAGCAGTGGGACGCGACTCCCGCCTCGCACGACCCCTTCGACGAGCGCTCCGGCGCCTCGGCGGGCGAGTTCCTGGCATCCGCCCGTGGCGGTGGAATCCGAACGGGGCGAGGAGGCATCGTGGTAGTTCCGGCCGTTCCCGCGGAAGAGGTCGAGGTCCCGGACTTCCGGGGCATGAGCGTCAGGTTGGCGAGGCGGACGGCCGCATCGCTCGGACTCACGCTCACATTCCGCGGCAACGGCAGGGTGATAGAGCAGTCCCCTCGATCCGGACGCGTCGTCCGGTCGGGACACCGTGTTGAGGTGCGTTGCTGTCCGTAGGGCGGTGGGAGACGCAGCAGTGATGACGACGGAAAGACACACGTCCAGAGCTGACGGAAGACCGGCTGCCGGCGTTTCCGGTGTGTCCGGCGTCTCCGGTGGTGCGGGAGCCGCGAGAGCACTCGGTGAACTCCTCGCGCCGCTCGGCCTGCGCTTGAGCAGCGAGGAAGCCGCTCTCGCCATCGATTCCGTCGAGTACGACTCGCGCAGGGTGGAGGAAGGTTCGCTGTTCGTGGCGGTTCGTGGTCTCACGACGGACGGCCATCTCTACGTGGCCGAGGCGGCGCGTCGCGGCGCCGTTGCCGCGCTCGTCGAGGAACCGACCGGCGCCCGCGGTATCCGGGAGGTCACCGTCAGCGACACGCGGTCTGCCTTAGGCTCGGTCGCACACGAGTTCTACGGCCGTCCATCCGAGAAGCTCCAGACGCACGCCATCACCGGCACCAACGGCAAGACTACGACGTCGTACCTCCTCGACTCGATCCTGAGGGAGACGGGTCTCACGACCGGAGTGGTCGGAACTCTCGGATACAGAGTGGCCGACCGGGTGGTCGAGGGCGGCATGACCAGCCCGGAGTCGCTCGATCTTGCGAGGCTCCTGGCTTCCATGGTGGACGAGGGCGTTGGAGCCGTGACGATAGAGGTCAGCTCGCACGCGCTGACGCTCAAGCGAAGCGCGGGTGCGAGGTTCGACACTGCGACCTTCACGAACCTCTCCAGAGACCACCTCGACTTCCACGGCACCATCGCCGAGTATGCGGCGGCCAAGAAACTCCTCTTCGGGCAGCTGGCGGGCGCCGGTGGGAAGCAGGGGGCGACGGCGGTCATCAACACGGACGATGAGTACGGGAGAGAACTCGCCTCCTACGTGAAGTCCACCGGGAATCTCAGACTCGTCACGTTCGGGCGCTCCGGCGCCGATGTCTTCGTACTTGAGGCTTCCAGCACACCGACCGGAACGCGGGCCAAGTTCGAGACGCCCGCGGGCAACCTCAGCACGGATCTGAAACTGATCTCAGAATTCAACGTGATGAACGCGCTCGCGGCCACCGCGATCGCAGTATCGCAGGGCGTCCCGCTCGAAGCGATCAGCGCGGGGCTCACTCGGGTGCGGAACGTAGAGGGCAGGCTCGAGACGGTCGATGCGGGCCAGGACTTCACCATCGTTGTCGACTACGCGCACACCCCCGACGCGCTCGAAAAGACGATAGCGGCCGTCGCGAAGCTGACGTCCGGCAGGCTCATTACCGTCTTCGGGTGCGGAGGCGACCGCGACAGGGGAAAGCGCGCGATCATGGGTGAGATCGCCATGAGGGGTTCCGATGTCGTCGTCGTGACGTCGGACAACCCGCGGACGGAGGACCCGGACGCGATCATCGCTGAGATCGTGGCGGGGATCGGGTCAGGGCGCGGGGGCATGGAGCTTGCCGTCATTGAGAATCGACGCGAGGCCATCCGCCACGCCATCGGCGTGGCCAGGACCGGGGACCTCGTTCTGATAGCGGGGAAGGGGCACGAGGGCTACCAGATAGTGGGTACCACCAGGTCCCATTTCGACGACCGCGAGGAGGCCCGAGCGGCCGTCGTCGGGGAGTCGGACAGAGGAAGAGATGGAGAAGGTGCGGCTGACTGACATGGCGCAGGCGTTGAACTCCCACGCGAAGGGGACGGCCGGGGTCGAGGTGGTCGGCGTTTCGACCGACTCGAGAACGGTGCGGCCCGGTGACCTCTTCTTCGCGATACGCGGTGACAACTTCGACGGACATGAGTACGTGGAAGACGCGTTCGCGAAGGGCGCCTGCGCCGCCGTGGTGTCGGATGACGCGGCGCGCTCCGGGCCCACTCTCGTCGTGGACGACACCGTCGACGCGCTGCTCAGTCTCGCGGCCTGGTATCGGGGCAGGTTTGACATCCCGGTGGTGGCGGTGACCGGGAGCAACGGCAAGACGACCACCAAAGACATGGCGGCGGCCGTGCTCTCCACGAAGTTCCGGACGGCCAGAACTCGGGGGAACTACAACAACCATATCGGCGTGCCCCTGACGCTCTTCGACATAGAGGAAGAACACGAGGTGGCCATCGTTGAGATGGGCATGAACCACCCCGGTGAAATAGCCCGTCTGGCGGCGGCGGCGAGGCCTTCCGTCGGTGTTATCACGAACGTGGCGGAAGCTCACATCGAGACGATGCGGGACATCGATACCATCGCACAGGCGAAGGCCGAGCTTCTGGACGCACTTCCGCCCGACGGCACCTCGGTCCTCAACTGGGACGACCCGCGGGTCAAGGCGCTCCGGCCCAGGGGTCCGGGCAGCGTCGTGACGTTCGGGCTTTCGGCCGACGCCGAGGTACGGGCCTTAGGGATCGACACGAGCGTGGATGCCGTCTCCTTCGAGCTGGCCGACGACGGGCACGTCACGCTTCCGATCGCAGGCCGCCACAACGTGATGAACGCGCTGGCGGCCATCGCGGTCGGCAGGATCATGGGTGTTCCGGATGCCGACGCCGCGCGGGGGCTCTCGTCCTTCGAGGCCAGTCCCATGAGGATGAACTTCGAGAGAGCAGGCTCGCGGGTGGTTCTGAACGATGCCTACAACTGCAACCCGGGGTCGCTCGGGGCGGCGCTCGAGGTTCTCGTGGAGGCGGCGGGAGAGAGAACGTCCGCTGCCGCGATCGGGGACATGCTCGAGCTGGGGTCAGCCAGTGAACGTGCACACCGCGAGGCGGGCGCACGCGCCGCCGAACTGGGAGTCGACTGGCTCCTGCTGTTCGGGACCGAGGTCGCGGCGCTAAAGGAAGGCGCGCTCGAAGCGGGCATGCCGGCCTCGCGGGTCAGGATCTTCGAAAGCAAAACTGCGCTCGTCGACACACTGAGAAAGGAACTCGACGAGTCCGCGGTTCTATTGGTGAAGGGGTCGCGCGGAATGCGTATGGAGGAAGTGGTTGAGTTGCTGGCAGCGGAGGCGCCCGCCTCCAAGCCGGCCGGAGCCTAGGCTCCCCATCGGAAGGGCTGTCATGTTTTACCATCTCCTATACCCCCTAAGGGACCTCGTTTCTGCCTTCAATGTCTTCCGGTATATTACCTTCCGATCGGCGTACGCGGCGGTGACAGCCCTGCTCATAAGCTTCCTCCTCGGCCCCATCTTCATTCGCATGCTCAAGAGGC
>JAUWLR010000095.1 GCA_030613615.1 Candidatus Eiseniibacteriota bacterium | reverse complement strand
GGGCGCATGTGACGCGCGACAGAGCACACAGGATTGCGGCCAACCAGATTATGGTGGCCGCGTTTGCCGTCGTCGCGTCGATTCGCGCGCCGTATCTGCTTGTGCTGCTCGCCGTCGTCTACTTCGGGTCGCGGAGCTACTACCGGGCGCGCTTCGACCTGTCCTATCCGGGCGCGGGAACCCCGTAGTGCCCTCATGATCGCGCTCCCGGGCTTTTCCATTGACATTTCTCAAGCACGCTCCCTATTCTCGGCAAGTTCCTAGAGTGGCTACCGGGAGGATCAGACGTGCCTGAAACCGTCCGCGACAGAACTCTCAAGTGGTTGTCCCGCGTCATGTTCGTTGTCGCGGGAGTCGCCGCCTTCTCGCTCGTCGCGCAGTATGGGTTCTACCTGAGCGAGCGGGAACGAGGCCTCTTGAGCATGGTGGATCTCGCTATCGTCGGGGTCTTCATGCTGGACGCTGTCGTGCGGTTCGCCATGTCGCGAAGGAAGGGCCTATATCTCAAGGCGCGCTGGCCGGCAGTGGGCATCGTGGTGCTCATAATTGCCCAGCTCTTCCTCGTGTCTGTTCTCCAGGGGCGCGGAGGCCTGCCGGTCTTCATGTCGTCACCGGGCGTCTTCTCACTGGCGAAGGGCTACATAATCGTGCTTCAGGTCTACCTGGTGGTTCTGATCCTGGGTGAGGCCGTGCGCGCCAACAGGAGCGTCGCGTCGACCAAGATCGCACCGGCGCGAACGGTGATCGCGTCGTTTCTGCTCATTATCGTGGTCGGTGCCCTGCTGCTGGCGACGCCCCGAGCGACAGTCGGGGGACGGATGGCCCCGATAGACTCGCTGTTCACCGCCACGTCCGCCGTGTGCGTCACGGGCCTCATCGTCGTCGATACGGGCAGCCATTTCACCAGGTTCGGTCACGCGATCATTCTGACGCTCATCCAGATAGGGGGCCTGGGACTCATCACGTTCGTGACCTTCTTCGCGACCGTCCTCAGGGGAGGACCGGGCGTTCGCGAGAGCCTTGTGCTGCGAGGCATGATGACGTTCGAGACCATCGGCCGGATAGGACGAACCCTCAGGTACGTCATTGGCATCACGTTCCTCATGGAGGTCGCGGGCGCGGTGCTCCTCTACCTGGCGACCAGGTGTGACTTCGGGACGACGGCCCAGGCCGTGAGGGCATCCGTCTTCCACTCGGTGTCCGCGTTCTGCAACGCCGGGTTCTCTCTGCACGCGACCAGCTTCCAGCGCTACGTGTCGAACGTCCCGGTCAACCTGGTGATGACGACGCTCATCATCGTGGGAGGCCTCGGGTTCCCCGTGCTCATGAGCGTCGTCCGCAAGTACCCTCTGACCGGGCGGGGGGCGGGTGCAGGGAGGCGCTGGCCCCTGCACGTGCGGCTGGTGGTGGCGATGACCCTGGCATTGCTCGTTCTGGGGACGTTTTCCTTTCTCGCTTTCGAGTGGAACGGCACGCTGGCAGACAAGTCGTTCGGAGCGAAGCTCTTGGCGTCCTACTTCGGCTCGGTCACCGCCCGAACGGCGGGATTCAACACTGTGCGAACGGCGTCACTGGCGCTGCCCACGCTCTTCCTGCTGGCGTCGCTCATGTTCATCGGCGGCTCTCCCGGCGGGACGGCCGGGGGGGTGAAGACCGTCACCGTAGGTCTGGTGCTCGCGTCGATCCGGTCGATGTTTCGCGGGACGGACAGGGTGGAGTTCTTCAGACGCCGGGTGCCGGACTGGCTGGTCAGGGAGGCGCTCGTCGTCGTCTCGATGGGAATACTCGTTGTCGTGGGAGGCACGCTCGTGCTCCTTGTGGTCGAGGATTTGACTTTGAGCGAGGTGCTCTTTGAGGTAATCTCGGCCTTCGGGACCGTTGGGCTCTCTACGGGGATCACGTCGTCGCTCTCGGCCGCGGGCAAGCTGTCTCTCGTCGTCATCATGCTCGCGGGCCGCGTGGGTCCGCTCACGCTGGCGCTGGCGCTGGCCCAGCGTCGCAGCAAGCCGCTCTACGACTATGCGGAGGAGCGGGTCATCATCGGGTAGCGGCGGAGAAGCCACGGGTAGCGGCCGGGAGCCACGGGCAGCGGCCGGGAAGCCACGGGCAGCGGCCTGGAAGCCGCGGGTAGCGGCCTGGAAGCCGCGGGTAGCGACCGGGAGCCACGGAGGCGGCAGCGGAACGGGGCGTGTATCGGAGCAAGGTCGCAAGCCGATCGAAGCAGATGTCGGAGGTTCGAATGAAGCGCTACGCAGTGATCGGACTGGGACTTCTGGGCAGGAGTGTCGCACGGGAGCTGGCCGGACGGGGGGCGGAGGTCATAGCGGTCGATGTGAACCAGCAACTGGTCCAGTCGGTGGCGGAGGAAGTGCCTCTGGCTGTTCGGCTCGACTCGACCAACCGGGAAGCGCTGAAGCAGCAGGGCATCGACCAGGTCGACGCCGCTCTGGTCGCCATAGGTCAGAACTTCCAGGCCGCGGTACTGACGACGGCCCTCCTCAAGGAGTTCGGGATCGAACGCGTCATCTCGCGTGCGGGAACGGTGGAGGAGGCGCGCATACTGCGGCTGGTCAACGCGGACGAGGTCGTGCTGGTCGAGGAGATGGTCGCGAGGAGGCTGACGACCCGGCTGATGAGCCCCAGCCTGGTCGAGATGATCGAGCTGACTCCGGGCGTGAGCCTGGCGAAGATAGAAGCGGCGCCCGAGCTGCTTGGGAAGACTCTCGCATCGCTCAAGTTCAGGCAGCGCTACGGACTGAATGTAGTGGCGGTCATCAAGAGCGACGCAGACAGCGAGGGCGGTGCGGCAACCATGCTGCCCGACCCGGAAGAGGTGATCGAAGAGGGCGACGTTCTTGTGGTCGACGGACCGGACGAGGCCATCGAACGGCTGGCGTCGGGGGACAACGACTAGGACCGCGCCTGCGGGGCCATCTCGGGCGCGTCGTGCCGGAGCGGGGTCCGCGGGCGTTTTCTTGTGCTCTTTGGGGACAGCTTCAACGCGGGGAAAGCGATGAGACGGCGGTACTACATCGGTGACATCGGGGACTACGAGGGGCAGGAAGTTACGCTCGAGGGGTGGCTCGCCGGAAGAAGGTCGAGCGGGAAGATCCTGTTCCTGCAGGTGCGGGACGGGACCGGCTTCATACAGTGTGTCGTGGGCAGGGGGGACGTGGACGATGAGATCTTCGAGGAGTTGGCGGCGCTGCCCATGGAGTCGTCGCTCAGAGTGACCGGGCGTGTCGCGGCAGACGCCCGTGCGCCGGGAGGGTTCGAGGTGTCTATAGTCTCCGCCGAGGTTGTTTCCGCCGCCGCTCTGGAGTTCCCCATCACGCGGAAGGAGCACGGTGTGCCCTTCCTGATGGACCACCGCCATCTCTGGATCCGTTCCTCGCGCCAGTTTGCCGTCCTGAGGATCAGGGCGACCGTGATCCGGGCCGCGAAGAACTACCTCGACTCGAGAGGGTACCTCCAGCTCGACACGCCGATCCTCACGCCTACGGCGTGCGAGGGTACGACGACCCTGTTCGAAACCAAGTACTTCGAGGAGAGCGCGTACCTGTCTCAGAGCGGCCAGCTCTACAACGAGGCAACCGCCATGGCCTTCGGGAAGGTCTACTGCCTGAGCCCGGCCTTTCGGGCCGAGAAGAGCAAGACAAGGAGACACCTGATCGAGTTCTGGCAGATCGAGCCAGAGATCGCGTTCGCGGACCTCGACGACATCATGGACATTCAGGAGGAGCTCGTTGCAGAGATGGTCGGGACGGTTCTCTCGGAGAGAGCTTCCGAGCTTCGTATTCTTGAGAGAGACATCAAGGCGCTCGAGCGGGTGGAGTCGCCGTTCCCTCGGATCACGTACTCGGAGGCTGTGGAACTCCTGAACAAGGCCGGACACAGCTTCGAGTGGGGCGGTGACTTCGGCGCGGAGGATGAGACGGTACTCGCGAATCAGTTCGACAGGCCCGCGATGGTCACGCGCTACCCGCGGGCGGTGAAACCCTTCTACATGGAGAACGACCCCGATGACGACCGGGTCACACTGTCGGTCGACATGCTGGCGCCCGAGGGCTACGGCGAGATCGTCGGTGGCGGCCAGAGGATGATGGACGCCGCACAGCTGGAGGAGCGCATGCGCGAGGATGGCGTGCCCATCGACGACTACCAGTGGTACCTGGATACCAGGAGGTACGGGGCGGTGCCGCACGGGGGGTTCGGGCTCGGGATAGAGCGCGTGGTCACGTGGATCTGTGGGCTTCCTCACATCCGCGAGACCATCCCGTTTCCCAGGATGCTCAATCGCATGAGGCCCTGACGCAGTACCGCCTGCCCCCTGGGACTACAGACACAACAGAAGAGAGCGGCGCCCCGGGCCTTCACCCTGCGCGCCGCTTGTCGTTGCAGGGTTTTCTCTTCATCATCAGCAGTCGAAGTAGAGGCCGTACTCCGCCGGGTGCGGCCGGGCCCCGATCTCCTCGCTCTCACGTCGCTTGAGGGCGATCCAGGCTGGCACGAACGCCTCCGGGAAGATGTCCGTGTCCGAAAGGAAGGCGCTGTCGCTCGCGAGCTGGATCAGCGCCTCTTCGAGGTTGACGGGAAGGGGCACTATCTTGTCCCGCTCCGCTACGGCCAGGTCGTGGATGTTCCTGTCGATCGGACCGAAGCCGCTCTCTTGCGGGTCTATCCGATTCTCCATGCCGTCCAGGCCGGCGGCGAGAAGGGCCGCCATGGTCAGGTAGGGGTTCCCGGACGCGTCCGAAGGACGGTACTCGATCGTCTTGGTCAGAGGCTCGTTCGCGTACTTCGGGATTCGGATGGCCGCACTCCTGTTGGCTGCCGAGAAGAACAGGTTGGTCGGCGCTTCGTAGCCGGGCCGCAGCCTGCGGTAGGAGTTGGTGCTCGGACTGGTCACGGCAGCGAGAGCGCGGCCGTGCTGGAGAATGCCTCCGATGAAGAAGAGCGCTTTCTCAGAGAGCCCGGCGTAGCCTTTGTCCGCGTGGAAGACGGGATTGCCGTCCTGCATCAGCTTGATGTGGAAGTGGAGCCCGCTGCCGGGTTCCCAGGGGAGCGGCTTTGGCATGAACGTGGCCGAGAGGTCCCAGTCGAGCGCTGTGTTGCGCACGATGTACTTGCTCCACATCACGTGGTCGGCCGCCTGGACCAGCGGTTCACCCTCGACCTCGATCTCGAGCTGACCGGGACCGCCGTTCTCGTGGTGGTGGTACCTGACGGGGATGCCCGTTTCCTCCATCCGTGCGGCGATCTCGTTTCGTATCTCGAAGTGGGAGTCGGACGGTGGGATCGCGTGATAACCGGAGCGGGGCCTGATGTGGTACCCGAGGTCCGGTTCGTCGGAACCAGGCTGTGGCCAGCCGGCCTCGGCTGAACTCACCCGGTAATGCGCTCCGTTCGGGGCCTCGTTGAACGACACGCCAGAGAAGACGTAGAATTCCAGTTCGGGACTCCAGAGGCTCTCGTTTGCGTGCCCGGACCGTCGAAGCGCGTCCTCAGCGCGTCCGGCTATCACCCTCGGGTCGAGCGCGAACGGCTCCTTGGAATCGGCATCCGCGGCGGTCGCTATCATCGCGACGATCTGGTTATCGCCGTAGTCCTCACCGGTTGCGGTGGATCGGATCGGAAGGAGCACCATGTCACCGCTCTCGACGGAGGTGAATCCCGGGATGCTCGAGCCGTCAAACCCCGTGCCCCTCGTGAAGAGAGCGGGGGAGAGACGCGTGGTGGGAATGGTGACGTGGTGCCAACGGCCGGGCAGGTCGACGAACCGGAGATCGATGAAGTCGACGTCTCCCGAGCGTATCAGCTCAATGAACTCTTCGGTGTTCTTCGCCTCGCGCAGCCTGCGCGCGAGCTCCTGTAGCCCCACCATTGTTGGTCCTCGTCTTGTGTTCGCACCGGGGCGGACGACGGCGGGAGATGCGGTCGGACACGACGCCGCTGGTCCCGGAGCTGGAGAGAGGGCGCAGCCCGTGCGGCGTCGCCCTCGATTCCGGGTGAGGCGACGCCAGGCAGCGCGCCCCTTGATTTCAGATATCAAGTCTAGTCGATCGGGGGCACATGGTCAAAGAGACTAGCAGAATGCGTGCCGGGGCCCGGGAAAACCCGCTTGACACCTGGAATCCTACTCGGTTAGATTGAAACTGGAGTTGTGTGCTATCGTCATTCTCATGCGAAGTCCGAAGGAGGAGCAGATGCGTCACAACAGAGTGTTCCTTACGGTCCTGCTTGCAGTCTCTCTGGCCGCGGTGGCCTCGGTTGCGCTGGCGGGAGGAGAGGGGACGGCGGCGCCGGCAACGGACAACAAGGCGCCGGTCAAGATGAAGACGATAGAGGCCAAGGCCGCGACTGAGGAGGCGAAGCCGGTGACCGCGACACTGACCTACATCAAGAACGGCAAGCAGACCAAGGAAGTGCCGTACCTCCCGGAGGGACGCAAGATCGCCACGATGGAGACGAGCAAGGGCGTGGTTAAGATCGAGCTCTGGGAAGACAAGGCTCCCAACACGATCGTGAACTTCGTCAGCCTGGCGAACAGCGGTCGCTACGACGGTGTCGAGTTTCACCGTGTAATAGACGGGTTCATGGCGCAGACCGGTGACGTGGAGAACAAGAAGGGCACGGGTGGTCCGGGCTACACGATCCCCGCGGAGTTCGACGCCAGCCTCGAGCACGTGAGAGGCGTGCTCTCGATGGCGCGGGCCTCCGACCCCGACTCCGGCGGAAGCCAGTTCTTCATCATGCTCGCGAGCGCGTCGCACCTCGACGGCAAGTACGCCGCATTCGGCAAGGTCATCGAGGGTATGGACGTCATCGACTCGATCCAGAAGGGTGACGGGGCGAACGGCTCCGTCTCGAAGCCGGACAAGATCGTCAAGCTGACCGTAGAGAGCGTGCCCGTAGAGAGCGCGCCGGCTGAGGTTGCTCCTGAGAAGTAGGGTGGCCGTGAGTTAGGCCAAACGGAAGGACAGATGGCATGTTGACTGCACCGCGGATCGCCGCGATCATCCTGCTTGTGCTCCCGGTCCTTGTGGCGGCGCCCGTGGCCCTTGCGCAGGACGGAGAAGATGCTGTAGACGAGCGCATAGCCGCTGTCGAAAGGCTCGCGAGAGACGTCGAGAAGAGCCCCGACGACATCGACCTTCTCATCGAGCTCGGCAACCTCTACTACGAGGTAGGGATGGAGAACGAGGCTCTTGCGACCTATCTGACGGTAGTGGAACTGGACTCGACGCACGTGGGGGCGAGGACGAACCTCGGATCTCTCTACACCGACATGGGAGAGTTCGAGATGGCCAGAGAGCAGCTCCGGAAGGCCCTGACGTTCGATCCGGAGAACGCTATGGTGTACGTCAATCTCGGGACGAACAACTACGCGAGCAGGAAGTACTACGAGGCGAGCGAGATGTACAGAAAGGCTCTCGCCATCGATCCGGACAGCGCGGAGGCCCACTTCAACCTGGCGGTCGCGTTCGCGGACGCGCAGATCTTCGATGAGGCCGTCCGGGAGTGGCAGAAGGTGATCGAGTTGGATCCCGAAGGAGCCATAGCGCAGATCTGCCGGGACAACATTGAGATGATAAACGAGTTTCGTGGGGAGAAGTAGTATCGGTTCCCCGGCGAGAGGAAGAAGAGAGGCGGTCCCGTTATGAGACTTAGTTCGCCACTTGTTTGGGTGTCGCTCCTGGTCGCTGCCGCCGTGGCGGCACTGTCGGGCTGCGTCGGCACGATGCCCGAGGAAGAGGGGCAGACCCTGATGACCAGCCGGGGCTCGGGGGAGGCAACACCGACGGTGGTGCTGACGCCGGCCGAGAAGGCGTCACAGAACGCCGCCGAGTTCTACAGGGTCCGTGAGATCGGGAAAGCCATCGAGAACTACGAGAAGGCGATCAATCTCGACCCGGAGTACGTCGAGCCCTACCTGGGTCTCGGCAGGATCTACCTCGTAGAGACGCAGGAGTTCGACAAGTCTCTTGAGATGTACGTGGCGGCGCGCGACCTGGCCCGTGACGATCCGTACACGCGTACGTCACTGGCGTACGCGCACTCGGTCATGGGCAACTATCAGGAATCGGTGAACGAGTACGTCGCCGCGGTCCAGTTGAAGTCGGACGATGCCGACATCTTCCTCAATCTCGGGTACGCGTACGAAAAGATGACAATGGACCTGGCGGCCCTGAACGCGTACAGGAGGGCATTCGAACTTGCCCCGGCGGACCCGCGCTCGGCGCAGCAGCTGGCGCACCTTTACTACCGAAGCGGCCTTTACGATCAGTCGATCGCTGCCTACGAGAAGGTCCGCGCCTACGGGGGGGCCAGTTCCTACACGCTGAAGACCCTGGGCTTCCTCTACATGAAGGTCGGCAGACTCGACGACGCTGAGACGCTCTTCCTGACGGTGCTCGAGAAGGAGCCGGGCGACTTCGGGAGCCGGGCGAACCTGGCGAGTGTGTACAGGTCGAGGGGCGAGTACGCGAAGGCGCTCGGGCAGTACGAAGCGCTGGTCGAGACGCAGCCGAACAACCCGGACTTCCTCGGTGCGCTCGCGGATGCCTACAACGACGTTCGCAGGTCGGACTCGGCAATAGCGACGGCGCAGCGGCTGCTGCAGGTCTCGCAGGGCAACGGCAGCGCGTACGTCTCGTGGGCGAAGGCCCTCGAGCACAAGGCAGACGCTCGCTGTGAGGCCGCGGATTACGACGGCGGCGCGGCGCTGTACGGCCAGGCCATCAGGCAGCTCGAGCAGGCGCGACTGGATTCCAACTGGAAGAGCCACGCCGATCGCGAGATCGAGCGGCAGAATCAGCTGATCGAGGTCGCTCAGCTGGCCAAGCGCAGGGGCATCTGGGACAAGGGCGAGTAGCGTGGGGCGTGATTCGGGACGGCGCGCTCTGTGAGACCGAGCGTTCGTCCGGCTCCACTTAGTATGTGAAGACGGGCGGCCCGCCGCACGTCGGGCCGGGCGCCCGAAGCGTTGGCAGCGCAGGCGGTGGGTGCCGTGTGTGTCGTGGACAATGACCCCAACCCCACCACCCCCCCCGCCCCCGGGGCGGTTTGCCGGCGGGCCGCACGGCGGGCGGGCCGCACTACGAGTTGCATGCGAAGGAGGTGGGTGCAGTGAGTGTCGTCTACATGGACCACAACGCGACGACGCCCACGGACCCTCGCGTGGTTGAGGCGATGCTGCCGTACTTCGGTGAAAGGTACGGGAACCCGTCAAGTCCGTACGAACTGTCCCAGGTGACGCGCCGCGCCGTAGAGGGAGCAAGGGAGACGGTGGCGGCGTCGATGGGGTGCTCGCCCAGGGAAATAGTCTTCACGAGCGGGGGGACGGAATCCGACAACATGGCCCTCAAGGGCGTGGCCTTCGCCAATCTCGAGCGCCCCGGTCACATCGTCACGACGCGCATCGAGCACCACGCCGTCCTGCAGACGGCGACGTATCTCAGAGACAGGTTCGGGCTCGACGTGACTCTTGTGGGAGTCGACGAGACCGGAAGAGTGGACCCCGCGGATGTGGAAGGCGCGTGCCGCGGAGACACGATTCTCGTTTCTGTCATGCTCGCGAACAACGAGGTCGGGACTGTGCAGCCCGTGAGGGAGATCGCGGCGATCGCGAGAAAGCGCGGCATCATCGTGCACACGGACGCGGTTCAGGCGATCGGGAAGCTGCCCATGGATGTGGGCGAACTCGGCGTCGATCTCCTTTCAATGTCCTCCCACAAGATCTACGGCCCGAAGGGAGTCGGCTTCCTCTACGTGAGGAGGGGCGTGTCCTTCGACCCGCGGTCTCACGGGGGGAGCCACGAGTGGAGCGTCCGCGCCGGCACGGAGAACGTCCCCGGCATCGTGGGGCTCGCCAAGGCACTGGAACTCGCCGTGGGGGGAATGCCGCAGGAAAGCGTTCGTCTCAATGGCCTGACCGCGCGACTCGAGAAGGGCATCCTGGAGAGCATACCGCACGTGTCCATCAACGGACACCCGACGGAGCGCCTTCCAGGCACACTGAACGTCTCCCTCCACTACGTTGAGGGGGAGAGCGTGGTCCTCGCGCTGGACATGGAGGGCATCGCCGTCTCCACGGGCTCGGCCTGCACCACGGACTCCGCGGAGCCGTCGCACGTGCTGTCAGCGATGGGCGTGCCGGCGAACGTCGCACAGGGTTCCGTCCGGTTCGGCCTGGGGCGTTCTACCACGCAGGCCGAGGTCGACCGGGTCCTGGACGTGCTGCCCGGCGCCGTCGAGCGTCTGCGGGCCATCTCGCCACTCCATCACCGGAAAGGGTAACCTACCGTGCGCACCCGGGCATTGACGGCGCTCGGCGCCGCTGTCGCGCTTGCT
>JAUWLR010000226.1 GCA_030613615.1 Candidatus Eiseniibacteriota bacterium | reverse complement strand
GTCCGCGAGTTCGTGAGTCAGCTGCGCCGTCGAGTCCACGTTCCCGCCAAAGACGATGTAGCCGCCGACGCCGAGCTCGACGACCTCGCGCCGGAGGCGGTGGTACTGCTCCGCGAGGTCGTCGCCCTGACGGTTGCTGATGCTGCTCATCACGAGGCGAGCTATCTTCCGCCTGAGTTCCATGTGTCTCCCGTAGGGTGGTGGAGTTGCCTGTCCGAGCGGCATCAACTCACGCGCGCCGGAGGGCGGGACCGAGTGCATGACCGACCGCCGCGACGACGTGTTCCGCGCGCCGTCTACATCCCGGAGCTGATCTTGCCCAGGACCACGCGCCCCGAGGCGCCGGTCGCCGCCGGGACGTTCCCAGGCTCGCCAGCCACGGCGCGGTCGGCAAGCACGGCGAAGACCACGGCCTCCTTGGCGTCGGGGTCCATCCGTAGCCCCGGGTCCATGTCGGGGTCGTCCAGCGCCAGAACCGGACACGGCTCCAGCAGTCTCGCGAGCTCCGTCATGAGCGCGCGGTTCCTCATGCCCCCGCCGCTCACGACAACGCGGGTGGGCGCGGCGTCTTTCGGCAGAAATGCGAACGCACCCTGAACCGACCGGGCAGTGACCGACACGGCCGTTGCGAGGAGGTCGGAGAGCCCGTCGTTGTCCAGCGCTCCGATATCACTTCCAGGGTGGACGAGCTCGGCGAGTCTGTCGGTCGCCTCACGACCGAACATCTCCTTTCCGGTCGACTTCGGAGGAGCGGCCGCGAAGTACGGATGTGTCAGGAACGCATCGACCGCGCGGGAGTCGCCCGTGCCACCCATTGCCAGCCGCCCGCCGTCGTCTATCGCGGCGGCCCGGCCGGTCGAGGTCCGGACTATCTCGTCCACCAGAGCGTTCCCCGGACCCGTGTCGAATGCCAGCACGTCCTCGAAGCGCTCGGTGACGTAGGTCAGGTTGGCTATCCCGCCAACGTTCAGGAACACCTGCGCCTCTGCTGACCTGCGGAAGAGCAGCCAGTCCACGAGTGGAACGAGCGGAGCGCCGGAGCCACCGGCGGCGACATCCGCCGTGCGGAAATCCGCGACGGTCGGAACGCCGGTCCGGCGAGCGATCACGTCCGCCTCCCCCATCTGCAGAGTCGCTCCGGAGCGGCCTCCCGAGGGCGGGTCGTGATAGACGGTCTGACCGTGGGAACCTATCAGGTGGAAGTCGGAGATGCTGTGGCCGCTTCCGGCGGCGAGCTCGAGTGCCGCGGCAGCGAAGGCCTCTCCGACGTCGAAGTTGAGTCTCGTAAGCTCGGGCGCGTCGCTCGAGGGCGAACGGGCGATGCGCCCACGCAGAGACAGTTCGAACGGCACACAGACGAAAGAGAGCAGCTCGACGCGGACGTCGTCCCCGTGCCCGCGTATGCTGACCAGCGCCGCGTCTATACCGTCACAGGAGGTCCCGGACGAAAGCCCGATGACCAGGCGCTCGTCCAGCGACGCAATCTCGTGGAGCTTCTCTCCGAGAGTCATCCCGCCTCCCGCCGGAGTGCCAGTCCCGCCCCTCTACTCCTCCTGCCGCAGTGCGAGCGCTGCTCTGACGAATCCACCGGCCTCAGCGAGAAGGCGGTTCGCTTCCTCGAGGTCGACGCCGGCCTTCTGCATCACGATCGCCGCCTTGACGGAGCCTTCCGCTCGCGTGATGACGACGGCCGCCTCCTCGTATCCGACACCGGTGGTCTCGACCAGGATCCTGCAGGCCCGGTCTCTCAGCTTCTCGCAGGTGGCCCGGAGATCGACCATCAGATTCTCGTACGTCTTTCCGAGCAGGACCATCGTCGCAGTGGTGATGGTATTCAGAACGAGCTTCGTGGCCGTTCCGGCCTTCATCCGCGTCGATCCGGTGACCACCTCGGAACCCGTGAGCGGGGTGATGGCCACGTCGGTGGGTACGGCGCCTTCCTCAACGGGCGTGCAGCAGAGGAACACGGTGCCCGCGCCCGACCGGACGGCCTCCTCCAGAGCCCCCTGAACGTAGGGCGTCCCCCCACTCGTCGCGATACCCATGACGACATCGTCCGGGCCGACATCTTTCTCACGCAGGTCGGTTCCACCCGCATCCCGGTCGTCCTCGGCCCCCTCCCTGGCCCGGACCAGGGCACCGTAGCCGCCGGCGATCACACCCTGGATCATCTCCGGATCGGTGCCGAACGTCGGAGGGCATTCCGAGGCGTCCAGCACGCCCAAGCGGCCGCTCGTCCCGGCGCCCACATAGATGAGCCGCCCTCCTCGCCGCAACCGGCCCACGATGAGCTCGACGGCGGCCGCGATGCGCTCGCTCTCACGCGCGACGGCCGCCGCGACGGTCGCGTCCTCGGCGTTGATGAGCTGGACGAGCTCGCTCGCGCTCATCGTATCGATGTTCACGGAAGCGGGATTCCGCTGCTCGGTAAGAACGGAACCGGAGCCACTCATGTCGCGCGCCGGCGGCCGCCACGCCCCGCCGTCATGTCTGCTGGTCACTGCCGCCCTCCGGTCCTTGCCAATGGTCCTGCGGGACGCCCCCGCCCGGCGGCGCCGAGACGATCTGCGGTGCGGCCGGTGGCTCCGTGGCGACCACAGACGGGGTCGCTGCTGGCTGTCCAGTGAGATCCCGATACATGAGCGTCCACAGAGAGTGGTCGTAGGTGCTGTATGCCGAGATGGCCAGGACCAGCACCACGAGGCCGATGGGAATGCCCAGTATGAGACCAGCTATGGGACTCGCGATACCTATCAGGATGAAGGGCATTGCTATGGCAAGCAGCACGACCAGGAGACTGATGACGAATGCCATGGAGGACGC
>JAUWLR010000011.1 GCA_030613615.1 Candidatus Eiseniibacteriota bacterium | reverse complement strand
CGGTTAGACCGGGTACATCATGACCCAGGTGGGCGCGTCTGAGGGTGCGATCAAGATCACACGGTAGCAGCATGAAGAGACGTGGGTCAAGAGTAGGGTCCCTGTTACGGAGGATCTCGAAGGGAGAGCGGTCACCACGGGTGCTGATGGGGTGAGCGAGGTTGTAGTAGAGCTGGTAGGTAGTGATCTTAGCGAAGAAGTCGGCTCGAGATGAGAACCGTTCGACATCGAAGAAGTCAGTTTCGATGGTAGCGTGTACGGACTCGACATCGGCGTTCGCGTTGCTGCATCCAGGCGGGATGTAGGTGTGCGCGGCTCCCATGATCTTCTCGATGGCGTGTACGAAGCCCCTGTCCTTTTCAGTACGGGCGTTGCCGCCGAACTCACTGCCGTTGTCGGTCTGGACATCGACCTCTGAGAGATCGATACCGAGTTCTCTGATGTGGTCGAGGAGTCGTCTGACGGTCAACTCGGTGTATACGACCGAGATGGAGTCGGCGTACGAGACGAACTGAGCGCCGGTGGCGAGTTCCCTGATGGTGTACTGGTATCGCGGGAGGCCGAGCTGCTCCATGGGGACATAGTAGTTTGGGATGTCGTTGAGATACTTGATGTCCATCTGGAAGCGTGTGAAGGGCTTGTAGGCCTGTTTGATGGCCCTGAGATCGTTTCTCTTCTTGTGCTTCCGCGGCCGTTTTCTGCTGAGCCCGTTCTCGCGTTTGACGCGTGCGATGGAGCCGACGCCGTATGGCAGATCGAACTCGTTCCTGAGTCTCCTTGCGCCGAAGCCGGGGACGCGCCTGACGTGTATGAGGATGATCTTCTCGTCCTGAGGAGATGTTTTGTGAGGACAGGAGTGTGGAGCTCTGCTATGACCACGGAGTCCCCGGAGACCGTGCGCTTTGAAGCGTCTGACCCACTTCCTGACGGTGTTCCTGGAGCACTGGAAGTGGATGGCGGTCTGACGGATGCCGTGCTTCGCGGCGTATCGGACCATGCCGAGTCTGAGATCGTAGATGTGGTTCTTGGAGCGGATCATGTTATAGTATCCAATGGGACACATGAGCACCTCGCTGTCTGTGCGTTCTAGTCGACACGCAGTCTAACGGAGGCGTCTCTTTGTGTCCCCCTTTCTCTTGTTGGAGCGATGTCTGGGCCGTCTGAAGGCCTCAGAGGCCAGGATCTCCTTCAATCGCCTGTGGCTCCTGCGCCCGAAGCAAGCCAACTTCCTCACCCGACTGGGTGGGTCACGATGTACCCATGCGTTACCTTGGAGACTCCGGAAGCTCGCTTGACAGGGCTGACGTGCGATGCTAGCGTGACGCGGACAAGGTCCGCGCAGGCAGGGAAGCAAGTGCAGGAGGGAACATGAACTGGGTAGACATCATCATAGTGATCATCCTTGCGGTCGGTCTGGGTAAGGGGCTGGCCAACGGCTTCGTGCGAGGGATCTTCGGGATAGCGGCTCTCGTGCTCGGCATCGTGATCGCGGCTGCCAACTACCAGGAGGTGGTCAACACTCTGTTCTCGCGCCTGCAGATAGGCGCGGATGCCCGGGCGATTCTCGGATTCCTGCTCGTCTTCGTCGTCGTGCTCATCCTCGTCAGCGTCGTCGGCCGGATAATCTCCAAGGCTCTCAAGCTGGCATCCCTGAGATGGATGGACAGGCTCGCGGGAGGCGTGCTCGGCCTGGTCATGGCCAGCCTCTTCACGGGCGTGCTGCTGCTCATCGTCGGGATGGCAGGACTGCAGGCCAACGCCGGCGTCGCGAGGTCGGTCGTCGCGCCGATGGTCATCCACGTGACGGACACCATAGTCGTGTTTGCGCCAGACGTGGCGCGCGAGATGGTGGAGGAACACTACGTCAAGCTTCGACGGGAGTGGGAGAAGGCCAGGCGAGAGGGGCCGAGTAAGGACGAGGAGAGTGAAGAGGAGCCGAGCGTCACCCTCATAGACGTGGCGGCACCTGCGAGGGCCGGCTGGCCTGCTGTCGGTTTCGCGGTCGTGGAGAGCATCGAGGTCACAGCCCGTGCCGCGTGAAGCCGACGACTCGAAGGGGACGAGTGCCCCACGGGAGTCCGGCGACGCCACCGACGTGACCCGTACCGCTGAGTCGGGAGGTTCCACGACGTCGGACACGGACGAGGCCGTGCAGACGCCGGGCATGTCCGTCCTCAGTCAGCTGGGGATCGACCTGACGGAGATCGCCGCGCGGCTTACGATCACGCTCGACGGCGAATTGTGGGAGACCGAGCTCAGACAGATCAAGGAAATACTGGAGCGGCGGGAGCGCCACTCCGGGGTCCTGGTCGGGCCCAACGGGGTGGGCAAACGGGCGCTCGTTCTCACGCTGGCCCGCGAGATATCGCAGGGCCGGGTCCCGCGCCGGCTTGTCGGCAGGCGCGTCATCGAGCTTCCCTTCCACAGAGTTCTGGCGAGCGTCAGCGAGACCGGCGATTTCGAGAAGATCGTCTTTGCCGCTCTCAGAGAGGCGACGGTCCGCGAGGACGTCATCCTGTTCCTGAACGGGATCACGAGCTTCATGGGAGTGACCGGCGTGGGGGCCAGGTCCGGGCTCTTCAATGCCTCCTACCTGCTGGAGATGGGCTGCCACCAGCCGGGGCTCTACCTCCTGGGCAGCACCACTCCCGCGCTCTACCAGGAGGTGGTGCGCTCTCTGCCTTGGTGCGAGAGTCTCTTCCAGCGAGTCGACGTGCGTGAACCGAGCAGAGAGACGACCGTCGAGATCCTGAGAGATGCCGCGCGGGGGTTGGAGGAGTTCCACGGTGTTCGCGTGGACGACGGTGCCGTTGAGGCGGCCGTCGACCTGTCTGACGAGTACATACGCGAGCGTGTCCTTCCCGGGAAGGCGCTCGATCTCCTGGACCGCGCAGCCTCGAAGTCGGCGACGTCGGTCGCAGGCACGGACGTAGTTCCTCTCGTGGGTGTCGAGCAGGTGACCGACGCGCTGGCCGACTGGACCGGGATACCGTCTGACAAGTTGTCGGGCTCGGGACACGCGCAGTTGGCGGGGTTGGAGGAAGGGCTCCGCAGACGGATCAGGGGACAGGACGGGTGCATCAAGAAGCTGGCGGACGTTATCCGCGTCACGAAGCTCAACCTGAACGCGGTCCCGGCTCGCCCCGACGGTGTCTTCCTGTTCGTCGGGCCCAGCGGTGTGGGGAAGACGGAACTGGCGCGCGCCCTCGCCGAGGAGCTCTACGGCAGCGAGTCACGGCTTCTCGTCTTCAACATGGCACGCTACGGCTCGGAGGACGGGTTGCCTCGCCTGGTCGGAATGAAGCTGGGAGACGTGGATTATGAGGGGGAGCTGACGACCGCCGTAGCACAGCATCCGCATTCGGTGATCGTCTTCGAGCACATCGAGCGCACGCACATCGACGTCGCGGTCATGCTGACGCAGATGTTCCGTGACGGGCACGTCGTCGACGGCCACGGCACCAGACTACCCCTGTCGAACTCGACCATCATCATGACCTCCAACTCCGAGAACATCGTCCCGAGCCGGGACGACGACGGCGCCGTGGGGTTCGGGGCCGTCAACGACAACAACAAGAGCGAGCGCTATCTCCAGCAGGCGAAGGACGCCATCGAGGAGTTCTTCCCTCCGGAGTTCATGGACGGCATCGACGAGGTGCTCCTCTTCGATTCTCTGACGGACCAGGCTCTCAGGGAGATCGTCAAGATCCACCTCAAGGACATCCACGAGCGGCTGGCGAACCGTTCCATCTCACTCGAGGTGGCCGACGAAGCCGTAGCGAAGATAGTAGAGAGGGGGGCAAGCCGGGAATACGGGGCGCGCAACCTCGGCAGGACGGTCGAGGGTCTGCTCCTCAAGCCGCTCGCGCGGTTCCTGGTGGCCAACCCCGATGCGCGCAGGGTGGCAGCGCGCGTCGTCGAGGGAGACGTCGAGGTCGTGGCGCTGAACGGTGGGCGGCAGTGTTAGGGTCGACTGGAGGCTGGCGGGCATGAAGATGCTCATCGGCGGCAGGCCGGCCGGCGACGGTGCGGACGTAGAGGTCGTGAACCCGTTCGACGGCTCGGTCGTCGGCACGGTGCCTGAAGCCACACCTGAGGAAGTCGAACGGGCGCTCTCTGTTGCGGTGGAGGGCGCGTTCGTTATGCGCCGGCTGCCGCGCGTCGAGCGCGCCGCCGTTCTCGCGAGGGCCTCTGAGGCCATCGAGTCGCGCACGGGGCAGCTCGCCCGGACGATTGCCGCGGAGTCGGGCAAGACCGTCCGTGAGGCCGAGGGAGAGGTCGCCCGCGCGGTTCAGACGTTCCGGGTCGCTTCCGAGGAGGCCCGCCGCTTCGCGGGAGAGGTCGTGCCGTTCGATGGAGCTCCCACTGGCACGGACCGGTTCGGGTTTTTCCTGCGCGTTCCCTTAGGGGTAGTGGTCGCGATAACCCCGTTCAACTTCCCACTGAATCTGGCGGCGCACAAGGTGGCGCCCGCCATTGCCGCCGGCAACTCCGTGATCCTGAAGCCGGCGACCGCGACGCCCTTGACCGGTATCGCCCTAGGCGAGATCCTGTACGATGCGGGGCTGCCACCCGAGGCGATGTCCGTGGTCACGGGGTCGGGCAATGAGGTGGGCGCCAGGTTGGTCACCGATCCAAGACCTCGGATGGTGACGTTCACTGGAAGCCCCTCCGTCGGCAGTGCGATCGTCCGCGCCGCCGGTCTCAAGAAGACAGCTATGGAACTGGGCTCGAATTCCGCCGTGATCGTCACTGAGAGATGCGACGTCGACGCGGCCGCCGAACGCTGCTCGAAGGCGGCCTACGCGCTCGCCGGGCAGGTCTGCATCTCGGTTCAGCGCGTCGTGGTCGAGAGCAGCGTGTACGACAGGTTTGTGGATCGTGCATGTGCGACCGCCGGGTCGCTCGTGGTCGGGGATCAGCTGTCCACCGGGACCGACGTCGGCCCGATGATCGACGAGGGCGAGGCCGAGCGGGCGGAGCTGTGGGTTGGCGAGGCGATGGACGCGGGCGCCGTGGTCCTGACCGGAGGCTCTCGGGAGGGCTCTCTGTTCGAGCCGACCGTCCTCACGGACGTTCCGCTCGACGCGAAGGTCTGGCGCGATGAGGCGTTCGCGCCCGTGATGTCCGTCAGGCCGTTCGGCACGCTGGATGAGGCGATAGCTACCGTCAACGACTCTGCCTACGGCCTGCAGGCCGGGGTGTACACCGACCGTCTGGAGGATGCCCTCCGGGCCGCGCACGAGATAGAGTGCGGCGGCGTGATGATCAACGACGTGCCCACGTTCCGGGTGGATCTCATGCCCTACGGCGGCCAGAAGGGCAGCGGTCTCGGCCGTGAGGGACCGAGATTCGCCATGGAGGAGATGACCGAGATTCGCGTTGTCGGCTTTCGGAGGCCCGCTCGGTAACGATTCCGGCCCTGAGCTCTCAGCGAAGGGTCTTGACACCGCGCCCTTCGGCAGATATGTTTACTGTTCTGGTGGGGAGCCCCTGTTCCCCACGGTGGGAGGGGATGTCTGAGATTCGGGCGATTAGCTCAGCTTGGTTAGAGTGCTTGCTTGACATGCAAGAAGTCACTGGTTCGAGTCCAGTATCGCCCACCACTGCAGACGGTAAGCGGCAGCGCTACATTGCGAACAGAAGTAGAAGCATCTCGCTTCTCACCTTGAGGGCTCCTTGCGAGACCCGAAGAGGTTGTGAGAGAGACCTGAGGGGACTCGTTTCCCTCTTGGTCCGAGTTACGGGATGCCTGAGTTCGAGCATCCCGTTTTTCTTTTTCAGCTGTCGGGCAGTCCGACAAGCGGGAAGGGGGTAAGGTGGCGATACAGAGCCCGCGCATCAACAGGCGGATTCGGATCCCGCAGGTTCGCGTCATCAACGATGAAGGCGAGCAGCTGGGAGTTATTCCGACGTCTGAGGCGCTTGCTATGGCGGAAGAGAGAGGGCTCGACCTTGTTGAGGTCTCTCCTAAGGCCAGGCCGCCGGTGTGCAAGATCATGGACTACGGTAAGTACATGTATCAGCTCAGCAAGCGGGCGAAGGAAGCGAAGAAACGTCAGCACGTGACCGTGGTGAAGGAAGTGAAGATGCGACCGAAGATCGAGCCGCACGACTACGACTTCAAGGTGCGGCACGCACGCGAGTTCCTCGCGGCGGGCGACAAGGTCAAGATGACGGTCATCTTCAGGGGACGCGAGCTGGCGCACAAGGAGCTCGGCAGGCGTCTCATGGAACGGGCGATCGAGGACCTGTCCGATGCGGCGAACGTCGAGGTCGCCATCAGGGCGGAGGGGAGAAGTATGGTAATGGTGCTGGCGGCCAAGCCGGTAACCAAAAGCAAGGAGCGTGGGAGCAAACCAGATGCCGAAGATCAAGACTCACCGAGGAGCGGCGAAGAGGTTCAAGCGAACTAGCTCGGGCAAGTTCAAGCGGTCCAAAGCTTACGGCGGCCACTTCTTCATCCGCAAGAGCGCACGTCAGAAGAGGAGCCTGAGGCGGACCGGGTACGTTCATCCGAGCGACCAGAGGCGCGTCGAGCGACTCCTCCCGAAGTAGACGGCAAGGACAAGGCAAGAGAAGAGGTAAGTAATGTCCAGGGTACGAGGAGCTCCGTCATCGAGACGGAGAAGAAAGAAGATACTCAAGGCCGCAAAGGGCTACCGCGGCGCCAGAAGCAAGCTGATACGCACGGCCACTGAGAGCGTTCACAGGGCCGGCCAGTACGCCTATCGTGACCGCAAGAGGCGCAAGGGCGACATGCGCCGGCTGTGGATCATCCGTATCAATGCGGGCGCCCGCATCCACGGGCTGTCCTACAGTCGGTTCATGCACGGCTTGAGGGAAGCCAATGTAGAGGTCGACCGCAAGATGCTGGCCGACATGGCAGTCCACGACGCGGACGGTTTCGCGAAGCTCGTGACGATTGCCAGGGGCGTGTCTGAGTAGCGAAGGCACACGCAGGCGGAGGTGAGGTTCCTTGCTGGACCGTCTGAAGGAACTTGGAAGAGAAGCCAGGGCAGCGCTTCAGAGCGCGGCTACGCTCATGGAACTCGAGAACGCGCGCGTGAAGTACCTGGGTCGCAAGAGCGAGCTCAATCGGGTGTCGAGGGGACTCAAGGACCTGGAGTCCGATGAGCGGCGCTCCGTGGGCAGGGCCGTCAATGAGCTCAAGAAGGAGCTCGGGGCCCTGCTCGAGCAGTCGAAGGAGCATCTGGAGTCGGCAGGTGATGAGTCCGGGGAACTGGACCTGACGCTGCCGGGGAGGATGCCCTGGGTGGGTGGCAAGCACCCACTCACTCGCACATACGAGCGACTCGAGTCCATCTTCAGAGGCCTGGGGTTCGAGGTTGCGCTCGGGCCGCACGTCGAGGATGACTTCCACAACTTCGATGCTCTGAACATACCGGCCGACCATCCCGCCAGAGACGGGTGGGACACGTTCTACATCGACGACGACAAACTGCTCCGCACGCACACGTCGCCGATCCAGATCCGAGTGATGCAGTCGCGGAAGCCCCCGATCAGGATCATCGCTCCGGGGCGGGCCTATCGGAACGAGACGCCGGACGCGTCGCACGGCTCCGAGTTCTTCCAACTCGAGGGCCTGTACATCGACCGCGGCGTCCGTTTCGGCGAGCTCAAGGGCGTTCTGATCAGGTTCATGAGAGAACTCTACGGCGGGAACGTGGGGCTGAGGTTCAGGGCCGGGTTCTTCCCGTTCACGGAGCCGTCGACCGAGGTCGACCTGGAGTGTCAGGTCTGCCACGGGTCGGGCTGCAGCGTGTGCAGCGGAACGGGATGGGTCGAGCTTCTGGGCGCCGGCATGGTCGACCCGCGCGTGTTCGAGGCGGTCGGCTACGACCCGGGCGAGTACACGGGCTACGCGTTCGGGCTCGGCGTGGACAGGATCTGTATGATGATGACCGGGACGGACGACATCCGTCTGTTCCTTGAGAACGACCTACGCTTCCTGAGGCAGATCTAGAGGTCTCACGGGAGAGGCAGGGCACGCGAGATGATAGTCAGTCTCAACTGGCTCAAGCGCTACGTCGATTTCGACATGAGTGCGAAGGAACTCGCGCTCCGTCTGACGGACTCACTGACCGAGGCCGAGCTCGTTGACGCGCCGTGGAAGGGCGTTGCGGGAGTGGTTGCCGCGAAGGTCGTGACCGCGGATCCCCATCCCGAGGCCGACAAGCTGTCGGTCTGCGTGGTGGATTGGGGCGGCGGGTCCTCGACCGTCGTGTGCGGCGCGCCGAACGTGCACGCCGGCATGACATCCGTGCTCGCGCCTCCCGGCTCCGTTATCGCGGGTGGACACCGGATCACCGAGCAGACGATACGTGGGCGCAGGTCTCACGGGATGCTCGTGTCGGCCCAGGAACTGGGCCTCGAGGAGTCTTCGGAGGGCATCCTCGAACTCGACGTAATCGAGCCTGGAGGCGACGTCAGGTCGCTCCTCGGGCTCGACGACGAGATCATCGACCTCGATGTCCAGCCGAACCGACCCGACTGCCTTGGCGTGATAGGCGTCGCCCGCGAGGTCGCGGCCCTGAACGGGTCCAATCTCCGGCTGCCTCGGATCGACCTGAAAGAGGCGGGCGGAACAGCCGCCGAGATGGCCTCCGTGGAGATCGAAGATCCCCACGGTTGCCCGCGGTACATAGCGCGGGTCATCTTCGACGTGACGATCGGGCCGTCGCCCGCGTGGCTCGCGACCGCACTGAGAAGCGTGGGCGCGCGGAGTATCAACAACATCGTGGACATCACCAACTTCGTGATGCTCGAGTTCGGGCATCCGATCCATGCGTTCGACTACGACAGACTCGCGGAGCACAGGATCGTCGTCCGAAGGGCAAGGGCCGGAGAGGTCATGGTCACCCTGGACGGCGTCGAGCGCACGCTGACGTCTGAACACCTGCTCATCTGCGACGGGAAGAACCCCGTGGCGCTCGCGGGTGTGATGGGCGGCGCGGACTCCGAGGTCTCCGAAGCGACACGCAACATCCTGCTTGAGTGCGCCTGGTTCGACCCCGTGGTGGTCCGGCGCGGAGCCTGGAAGCTTGGCGTCAGGACCGAGGCGTCCCAGCGTTTCGAGCACGGCGTGGACGCGCATGCCATGGAGATGATCGCGGCGCGCGCGAGTTCCCTCATGGCGGAGTTGGCCGGGGGGAAGGTCGCGCCCGGGTTCGTCGATGCCGGCACGGACGGTGGCGCCGCTCCAACCATCACGCTCGATGTGCGCAGCGTCACTTCGATGTTGGGCGAGGAGGTCGGGCGCGACGAGACCGTCGCCGCACTGACGTCTTTCGGATTCGGCGTCTCGGACGGCCCGGACGGCAAGCTGACGATCGACGTGCCGTCGCACAGGGCGGACGTCACAGTGGAGGCCGACCTGATCGAAGAGGTGCTGAGGTCGCGCGGCTACGAGGGTGTGACGCCGGAGGTGCCGTTCCATTCCATCGAGGTGCCCCCGGACGCAGGCGCGGGGGCGAGGAAGCGCGTCCTCGACGCGATGGTGCGGCTGGGTTTCTACGAGGTAATGACCACGTCGTTCATGAGCGAGAACGCCATTGATCGGCTCGGCGGCTCCGGGGTTCAAGAAGAGCCCATCGAGCTCTCGAACCCGATCAACAAGGAGATGCCGTTCATGAGGACGGCGATCATGCCGTCTCTTCTGGACGTCGCGCGCAGGAACAGGAACGTGGGCGAGAAGGACCTGAGGATCGTTGAACTGGGCAAGGTCTTCTGGAAGGACGGCGATGGACTTGGTGAGCGCTGGGCGCTCGCGGGGGCGCTGACCGGGCTGGCAGTCCGGCACTCGTGGGACGAAACGCCCAGGCCTATCGATTTCTTCGATGGGAAGGGCGTTCTCTGGGCCCTGGCCGAAGCGCTCGATATTGACACCCCGGAAGCGGCCTGCTACGATGGCCAGTTGCTGGATGCTGGAGCGAGCGCGGGATTTTCCGTGCGCGGTGAGGGGCTCGGGTTCTTCGGGATGCTCTCGAAGAAAGTCCTTGCGGCGTGGGAGCTTCCGGACCCCGTGTTCGTTTTCGAGATCGACCTCGACAGACTGTGCGGGTTCATTCCGACGGCCGTCGAGTTCAAGGAACTGCCACGATACCCCAAGGCGCGGCGGGACGTCGCGCTCGTTGTCGGTGAGCGTTCTGCGGCCGGAGACGTCCTGGCGGCGGTCGAGGGGCTGGGGGAGCCGCTCCTGGTGGATGTGCAGGTGTTCGACATCTACGTGGGCAAGCAGCTTCCACCCGGCAAGAAGAGCCTGGCGTTTGGACTGACGTACATGTCGCGGGAGAGAACTCTGACCGACGAGGAGGTCGATGAGGCGCATTCGCGCATCGTCAACCATCTGACCAAGGAGTTCGACGCGGCGCTTCGGTAGCCGTGCCGTTCGTGGCGCCGCTAAGGGGGCGCGGGTCGGGGGTCGGAGGAAGCCCGTAAGAGAGTGGATCATGCAGCTGCCCGGTTTGGATGAGTTGGAGTCTTCGGTGGCGAGAGCCACGGACGAACTCAAGCGGCTCAAGGCTGAGAACGCCGAGCTCAACGAACGGCTTCAGGCCTTGGGAAAGGAGATAGACGGTCTGGGGACCCTGGTAGACGGCATAGGGTCCGGCCAGAAAGTGGATTCCAAGACGAAGAAGCGCATGGGTGCCAGGCTGAAATCGATGGCGAATCGCGTCGGATGACGGCCTCTCTGGTGTGTTGTGCATAGAGCTGGGAACGAACGGCAGTAAAGGGACAGTCTGGTAAGCAGCCTTGTTGGTTCGTCGGAGGTATGACTTCTGGGACACGATAGCACCGAGATGAACAGCGTCAAGGTTGAGATATACGGTTCGGAGTATCGGATCCGCGGTGATGCCGATCCTGACTACATTCAGGAGATAGCTCACTACGTGGACAGTAAGATGAACGAGGTGACCAGGGAGACATCCCTGGGATCGTCGCTCAAGGTGGCCATTCTGGCCGCGCTCAATATTGCCGGTGAGTTGTTTCGCGAGCGGGATGACAGGAACAAATTGCTCGCGCAGGTCCAGGAACGGACCGAGGAGCTGTCACAGACGCTCGACGGCGAGTTGGGTGACTGATTCGAACCGCCTGCCAGTACTGCTTTGCCCCGAACTTCCCGTTCGGCGATCCCTTAGGGTCGCGTGGTGATGTTCTCCACTCGGCGATCCTGACGGATCGCGCGTGGTCATTCCCCAGCCCTAGGTTCCGACAGATACACGTGAGGACGCTTGCGCTCTTGCGCGTTCCGCCCTTGCGGCTCGTTGTCCGTGGGTCGCGACGGCGGGATCCAAGGATAAGGAGCGTCTTGATCCACCGGATCTGATCCGGTTAGTCGGCGCGGGGGCACCGGGAAGGGGTGTTCCGTGGGGATCGAAGCGGGCGAGAGCGGTGAGCTCTTCCCCCATGGAAAAGTCGAGCATATCTCGCTGGCGCGGAGGCGACGTCCTCTGAGCCTCGCCGACTACGTCGGTCAGGGGCACATCCTGTCCAAGGGGCGGCTCCTGAGGCGGGCGATCGAGAGCGACCGGCTCTTCTCTATGATCCTCTACGGCCCGCCAGGGTGCGGGAAGACGTCACTTGGGTACGTCGTCGCCGGGGCCACGCGGTCGGAGCTCGTGATGCTGAACGCCGTGGAGGCCGGGGTCTCGGATCTTCGGACCGCGGTGGCGAGAGCCAGGGCCAGGCTGCCTGTGCGGACGATCCTTTTTGTCGACGAGGTGCACCGCTTCAACAAGGCGCAACAGGACGTGCTTCTGGCGCCGCTCGAGAATGACGTTGTGGCGATGATAGGCGCGACGGTCGAGAATCCCTTCTTCTATCTGAACCAGGCGCTTCTCTCCCGCGTGCAGGTGTTTGAGCTTCTGCCGCTCGAGGAGTCCGAGATAAGGGCCATCCTCGAGCGCGCTCTCGCCGACGGGGACCGGGGGTTGGGAGACTACAGCGTGGAGCTCGCGGACGCGGCGCTCGACCACATTGTGGATAACTCGCTGGGAGACGCGAGGAGGGCCCTGGCGGCTCTCGAGTTGGCGGCGCTGTCGACGCCGCCGGACAGGAACGGCGTCATCAGGATCGGACTGGATGCTGTCAAGGAGTGCCTGCGTCAGCGTGTGGTCCGATACGACAGGGACGGCGACTCGCACTACGACGTGGCCTCGGCGCTCATCAAGAGCATCAGGGGGTCACAACCGGACGCCGCGCTGCACTGGATGGCGAGAATGATGGAGGGTGGGGAGGACCCGAGGTTCATCGCCCGCAGGCTGGTGATCGCGGCGTCGGAGGACGTAGGGTTAGCCGACCCCGGCGCGCTGGGGGGGGCGGTGGCGGCGGCGCGGGCCGTCGAGATGCTCGGGATGCCGGAAGCGAGATACGCACTCGCCGAGGCGACGGTCTACCTCGCGACCGCGCCGAAGAGCAGGAGCTGCGCGGACGCGATCGCGAGGGCCTCTGAGGACATCGTGAACGGGGTGGCGTTTGAAGTTCCCGATCACCTCAGGGACGCAAGTTACAAGGGAGCGGAGCGGCTGGGGCACGGAGAGGGCTATCACCTGCCCGCCTCCGAGGCCGAGGGCCGCGCCCAGAACTACATGCCGGAGCAGCGATGCTACTACCGCCCCGGCGACCGCGGCTATGAGAGGGAGGTCCGGGAGCGTCTGAAGGAGTGGGACGGCGCTCTCACGTCCGCCCCAACGGAGGAGAAGGACGCAGGTTCCTCCGGCTCCAGGCGGACGAGAGGCTCAAGGGACCGCAATTAACATAGATGGGAGGGTGAGGCGTACATGGACAACAACCTGGTATCTGTAGTCATAATGTTCCTTATCGGTGTCGGCATCTTCCTCGCGGGGTGGTTCTCGAGGAGGTTGGTCGATCGCAGCAAGATCGTCAGCGCCGAGGAACTGGCCGAGAAGATCGTCAGGGAGGCTCAGCGGGAAGGCGAGACCCAGAAGAAGGCCGCCGTGCTCGAGGCCAAGGACGAGTGGTACAAAGCCAAGGCCAAGTTTGAAGAGGACACGCAGTCGACGAGGTCCGAGATCGACAAGCTCCAGAGGTCCGTGGAGAAGCGCGAGGAGAACCTCAACCGGAAGGTCGAGTTCCTGAGCAAGAAGGAGCAGGAGCTGAACACGCTGACCGGAGAGGTGAAGAAGACCGAGGCTCAGGTCGACGAGCGCAGCGAGAAGCTCTCCAGGCTCATCGACGACCAGAACGAGAGGCTCGAGCGGATCGCGGGCATGAATCGCGACGACGCGAAGAAACTTCTGATCAAGAACATGGAGAGCGACGCGAGGTTAGAGGCCGCGCGCATGGTCAAGGACATCAAGGACGAGGCGCGCAGGCAGGGCGACAAGGAGGCGCGCGACATCCTGACGCTCGCCATCCAGAGGTGCGCCGCGGACCACGTGGTGGAGTCGACCGTGTCGGTCGTCAACCTCCCGGGTGATGAGATGAAGGGCCGCATCATCGGCCGCGAGGGCAGGAACATCCGGGCCTTCGAGACCGCGACCGGTATCGACGTTATCGTCGATGACACTCCGGAGGCCGTCATTCTCTCGGGCTTCGATCCCGTGAGACGTGAGGTCGCGAGGCTCGCCCTGGAGCGCCTGATAACCGACGGCAGGATTCACCCCGGGCGAATCGAGGAAGTTGTCAGCAAGGTGTCCAAGGAACTGGACGAGCACATAATCGAGCTGGGCGAGGAGGCGTGCCTCGACGTCGGCATCCACGACCTGAAGCCGGAGATGGTCAAGCTTCTTGGCAGGCTCCGCTACCGCACCAGCTACGGGCAGAACATGCTCCAGCACTCCAAGGAGGTCGCGTACCTCTGCGGGTTGATGGCCGGCGAGCTGGAGTTCGACGTGGCGGTCGCCAAGAGAGCCGGTCTCCTGCACGACATCGGCAAGGCCGTCGACCAGACCATGGAAGGCACTCACGCCGCTCTGGGAGCTGAGCTGGCCCGGCGCTACGGCGAAGACGAGATTGTGATCAATGCCATCGAGTCGCACCACGAGGACGTCGAGCCGACCTCGATGATCGCCGTGCTGGTGCAGGCGTCGGACGCGGTGTCCGGCGCAAGGCCCGGCGCGAGGCGAGAGACCCTCGAGACGTACATCAAACGCCTCGAGAAGCTCGAGTCCATAGCGAGCAGCTTCCAGGGCGTCGAGAGGTCGTATGCGATTCAGGCGGGGCGCGAGATCAGGATCATGGTCCAGCACCGCAAGATCGACGATGCGCACGCCGAGGCGCTCGCTTCGGCCGTGGCGAGAAAGATAGAAGCCGAGCTCAAGTACCCGGGTCAGATCAAGGTCGTTGTAGTCCGGGAGACTCGCGCGATAGACTACGCGAAGTAGGGTCTCAGGTCCGGACTGCTTGACAACTGACGGGAGCTGTTGTTTGAGGATCCTCTTCATCGGCGACATAGTCGGGCGCACGGGCAGGCGCGCACTGGTCGCGCTTCTGCCCGGGCTGGTCGAGGCGCACGGTGTGGACTTCACGATCGCCAACTGCGAGAACGCGGCGGGCGGATTGGGCATCACGGAGCGAACTGCGATGGAGCTCCTTGATGCCGGGGTCCATGTGCTGACGGGCGGGGACCACAGCTGGGACCGACCCGAGGGGATTCCCTTTCTTGATGAGTGCGAACGCATTCTTCGTCCTGCCAACTACCCCACGGGCGTCGCTGGTCGGGGAGTCGGGGTCTACGTGTCTCCCTCTGGAGCGAAGGTGGGCGTGGTCAACTTACAGGGGCGAGCTTTCATGAAGTCTCTGGATTGCCCATTCCGCATGGGGCTGGAGCTTGTGAAATCCGTCAAGAAGGAAACTCCCATCGTCGTAGTGGATTTCCACGCCGAGGCGACATCAGAGAAGACAGCTCTGGGCTTCTACTTGGCAGGAGTCGCCTCGTGTGTCCTGGGCACGCACACGCATGTACAGACGGCGGACGAGCGACTGCTGACCGGCCGCACGGCCTACATCACCGATGTCGGCATGACCGGTCCCGCGGATTCCGTGATCGGAATGATGACGGAGGTCGCTCTGGAGCGCTTTCTTATGGGCGTGCCTCGACGCTACGAAGTCGGGCAAGGTCCGGCGATTCTCAATGCTGTTCTTGTCGACATCGACGAGGAGACGGGCGCGGCCATCAGCATCGAGCGCGTGGTCGCGCATCACGAGGAGTAGCGCGCCGCCCTCCTGGAGCGGAGGCGGCACTGTCCCAGCGGAGGTCGCCCGTGGACACAGTCCTTCTCAAAGGCAAGCCGGTCGCGGTCGGGATCAGGGACGACGTTGCGCGTCGCGCCGCGGCTCTTCTGTTCGATCCGACTCTGGCCGTCGTTCTGGTCGGGGACGACCCCGCATCCACGTACTACTCCGCCAGCATCGAGCGCGCAGCGGCGAAGCTGGGCATCGTGACACGTCTCGTCGAACTGGACTCGTCCGACGGTCCCGAGACGGTCGCGTCGGCGATTCGGGAACTGAGCCTGGATGCAGCCGTGCACGGGATCATCGTGCAGCAGCCCCTTCCAGACGGGATCACCCAGCAGGTAGTGGAGGAGATAGCCGCGGAGAAGGACGTCGACTGCGCGACCACCTACTCCCTGGGTCTTCTGATGACCGGGCGCGAGACGTTCGCTCCCTGCACTGCGCTGGCCGTGCTCGAGATGTTGCACGGCCACGAGATCGCCGTGCCCGGCAAGCACGTCGTCATCGTCGGACGCAGCACCGTCGTGGGGAAGCCCCTGGCGAATCTGCTCCTGCGCAAGTCCGAGCGAGGGAACGCCACTGTCACCGTCTGCCATACGGGGACGACTGATCTGGCGCTGCACACGCGACGGGGCGACATCGTCGTGGCGGCCATGGGGCGTCCAGGAGCGATACGAGGCGACATGATCTCGGAGGGCGCCGTCGTTGTCGATGTTGGCGTCAACCAGATCGACGATCCGGAAAGCGAGAAGGGCTATCGCCTGGTCGGTGATGTGGTCTTCGACGAGATGACCGGTCTGGCGTCCGCCGTAACGCCCGTGCCCGGCGGCGTGGGCACTCTGACCACGGCGCTTCTCCTGAGAAGCGTGGTGGTCGCGGCCGAGAATGCGGCCGCTCGGAAGTAGTGACCGCCGGCCCCTCATACCCCGCTGGGATGACAGACATGCGTGAGAGACAGGACGAGCAGGTCTACAGCGTCAGTGAGGTGACCGCCCGTATCAAGGCGGTGCTCGAGACGTCGTTGCCCGTCTTCTGGGTTGAGGGCGAGATATCGAACTTCGTCCACCACACGTCGGGCCACATGTACTTTTCCCTCAAGGATGAGAAGAGCCAGCTCCCCTGCGTGATGTTCAAGACGGCCAACCGCGGCCTGGTCTTTGCCCCGGAGAGCGGGATGAAGGTGGCCGCCTGGGGGCGCGTCAAAGTCTACGAGCCGTCCGGCCGCTACCAGCTCTACGTGGAGGCGATGAAGCCGGCCGGCATCGGCGCGCTCGCCGCCGCATTCGAGGAACTCAAGCGCCGGCTGGCGGCGGAGGGCCTCTTCGACCCGGCGCACAAGAAGCCGATCCCTCGGTTCCCCGACACGGTCGCCGTCGTGACGTCAGCGACCGGAGCGGCGGTCCGGGATATCATTCGGGTGATCGGCGAGCGCTTCCCTGGAACGCGTGTGGTTGTCGTTCCCGCGGCCGTGCAGGGCCGGGAGGCCGTCCCGGAGATAGTGCGCGCGATCCAGCTCATCGACGAGTGGGGCGAGGCCGATGTGGCCATCGTCGGGCGCGGCGGGGGGTCGCTCGAGGACCTCATGGCGTTCAATGACGAGTCGGTGGCGCGGGCCGTGTTCGCGGCGCGCACTCCGATAGTGTCGGCCGTCGGGCACGAGATCGACACGACGATCGCGGACCTGGTGTCCGACAGACGGGCGGCGACCCCTTCGAACGCCGGCGAACTCGTGGTGCCGGACAGGCACGACCTCGCGCGGACTGTCGAGTCGCTGAGATCCAGACTCGGCATGGCGGTCGAGGCTGTTCTTACCGAGCTGAGCGGCAGGACACGGGCCTGCGTCAAGGCGTACGCGTTCCGGCTGCCTGGAGAGCTGGTCGACAGACTGACCCAGCGGACCGACGAGCAGACGCGGCGCCTGTTCGCCGCGGTCACCGTGCGGCTGAACACGGCCGATACGCGCGTCGAGCGTCTGGCGTCGGAGCTGAGGCTGGCAGACCCCTCTCACATCATGGCGCGGGGATTCGCCGCTGTTTCCCTCATCCCTTCCCTGACCCCCGTTCGGTCAGTGGGCGACGTCTCAGACGGTTCTGGAGTCAGAGTGACGGTCGCCGATGGTTCTTTTGACTGCGAAGTGCAGAGTGTGGCTGGAAAGCCCGGGAGGACAAGTTGAGCAAGCGGGCCACCTTCGAGGAAGACATGGGGAAGCTGGAAGCACTGGTTGAGAAGCTGGAGCAGAACGAGCTGCCGCTCGAGGATTCCATCAAGGCCTTCGAGGAGGGGATGACGCTGGCGGGTACTCTGGTGAAGACGCTCGAGAAGGCCCAGGAGCGGGTGAGGACGTTGACGAAGACGGCACAGGGGACGTTCGAGCTCGATGCGTTCGGGGGAGGGGATGAAGACGAGTAGTGGGGAACGGAGCCTCAAGGCCTATCTGAGCGAGCGCCGTAAGGTGATCGACGCCGCGCTCGAGCGATTCCTGCCGAGCGCCTCCGCGCCGACTCCAAGGCTGAATGAGGCGATGCGGTACAGTGTCTTCTCGGGAGGGAAGAGGCTGCGCCCTATTCTGGCTCTGGCGTCCTATGAGCTCGCGGGCGGTGAGGGCGACGCTGTTCTGGCGCCCGCCTGCGCGACGGAGCTCATACACACGTACTCGCTCATCCACGACGACCTTCCGGCGATGGACGACGACGACACGCGACGCGGGCGGCCGACCTGTCACAAGGCGTTCGACGAGGCGACGGCGATACTGGCGGGAGACGCTCTTCTGCCGCTCGCGTTCGAGATCGTCGCGCGCGAGGAGCGGCTCACGCCCGAGAGAAGGCTCGCGGTCGTGGCCGAGCTCGCGGCCGCCAACGGTCTTGCCGGCATGGTGGGCGGCCAGGTCGCTGACATGGAGGGTGAGGGAACGGCAGTCACTGTCGAGGCGGTAGAGTTCATTCATCTGAACAAGACGGCGCGACCGTTGAGAGCCGCCGTCCTGGTGGGTGCTCTGGCCGCTGGCGCTCCTTCGAACGTCGTCGCCGCGCTCTCCACTTTCGGCGAAAGAATGGGTCTGGCGTTCCAGATCGCTGACGACCTCCTGGACGTGACCGGCACCGAGGAGGAGATGGGCAAAGCGGTCGGGAAGGACGAAGGCCGCGGGAAACTGACATACCCGGCGGCGGTGGGCGTTTCGGGCGCCGCGGCGCGGGCTAAGGAACTGACAGACGAGGCGCTCGCGGCCCTGGACGTCTTCGGCGACCGGGCCTGGGCGCTTCGTGAGATCGCGCGCTTCGTCGTGGAGCGCCGGAACTGACGGTCGCCGCGCGGGCGTTTAGCGCCCCGCTCGAGAGGGGCCGACGGGAAAGAGCGATGGGACGGATACTCGACAGCATAGACTCACCCGCTGACGTCAAGAAACTCGGCGCCGCCGAACTTGCGACTCTCGCGGGCGAGCTTCGAGACGAGATCATCCGCGTCGTCTCGAGAAACGGCGGTCATCTGGCCCCGAGTCTCGGTGTCGTCGAGCTCACTCTGGCCTTGCACTACGTGTTCGATTCGCCAGACGACAAACTGATCTGGGACGTCGGGCACCAGAGCTACGCTCACAAGCTCATCACCGGTCGCAGGGATGCCTTCGAGACTCTCAGGCAGTACGGTGGCATCGCCGGCTTCCCGCGCCGCGAGGAGAGCGCCCACGACGCCTTCAACGTGGGGCACGCCAGCACGTCCATCTCGGCGGCGCTCGGCATGGCGTGCGCCCGTGACTTCCTGGACGGCGGCAACTACGTCATCGCGATCATCGGTGACGGTTCCCTGACGGCGGGGCTGGCGTTCGAAGCACTGAACCAGGCCGGGCATCTCAAACGGAACCTGATGGTCATCGTCAACGACAACCGCATGTCCATCGCGAGGAACGTCGGGGCACTGTCGCAGTATCTCACGCGGCTTCGCTCCGCACCGACCTATCAGCGTCTCGAATCCGAGGTCTGGGAGATCATGGGCAAGATCCCGGCCGTCGGGGCGAGGGCACGGGAACTGGCAAGCAGGGCGCTCGAGGGCATACGCGGCCTCCTGGTCCCCGGCGTGCTGTTCGAGGAGCTGGGGTTCAAGTACTTCGGTCCTCTCGACGGGCACAACACGGAGCTTCTCATCGAGGCTTTCGAGCGGCTCAAGCACACGGACGGCCCGCTGCTCGTTCACGTGATCACCCAGAAGGGAAGAGGCTACCAGCCGGCCGAGGATGACGCGTCCCGCTTCCACGGCATCGGTTCGTTCGAGAAGGAGACGGGGACGCTGACGGGTAAGCCGACCACCGTATCGTACACGGAGGTCTTCGGCAGGACGCTCACCGCTCTGGCCGAGAACGACGAGCGAGTCGTCGCGATCACCGCGGCGATGCCGGCCGGGACCGGCCTGTCGGATTTCGCGGGACGGTTCCCGGAGAGGTTCTTCGACGTCGGGATCGCCGAGCAGCACGCCGTGACGTTCGCCGCCGGGCTCGCCTCAACGGGCATGAAGCCCGTGGTGGCCATCTACTCGAGCTTCCTGCAGCGGGCGTACGACCAGATCATCCACGACGTCTGCCTGCAGCGTCTTCCCGTGAGGTTCATGATAGACCGGGGCGGGATCGTCGGTGACGACGGCCCGACCCATCACGGCGTCTTCGACCTGACGTTCCTTCGCGCCGTTCCCGATCTTGTGATAATGTCCCCCAAGGACGAGAACGAGCTGGCGGCCATGGTCCGTACGGCTCTGGAGTACGACGACGGTCCGATCGCGGTCAGGTACCCCCGCGGGGCGGGTCTGGGCGTGAAGATGGACTACGAGCCGCAGTTGCTGCCCATAGGTCGGGGCGAGATCCTGAGGACGGGCGGGGACCTCAGCTTCATCGCGATCGGTTCGATGGTCGATGTGGCGGTCAGGGCGGCGGAGGAACTGGCGGGAGAGGGGATCGACGCGTCCGTCATCAACGCGCGGTTCGTGAAGCCGCTTGACCGAGAGCTGATCGTAGAGGAGGCGCTGAGGACAGGGCGCGTCGTCACGCTCGAGGAGAACGTGGCCTCGGGTGGGTTCGGAGCGGCCGTGCTCGAGCTTCTGCAGTCGGAGGGTGGCTCGCGCGTGACGGTGCGGGTCATGGCCCTTCCCGACGAATTCGTGACGCACGGGTCCAGGGCGCAGCTGATGCGGGACTGCGGGCTCGCGCTCGAGGACGTGGTGGCGTCTGCGCGCGCACTCGTGACCACGCAGGAGGCTGGACGAAGGGGGGCGTGAGGCGATGAAGACCGTTGGCATCGTGGCCAATCCCACAAAGGACGGCGTGAGAAAGGCCGTCGACGCCGTGCGAGGCTGGTGTGACCAACACGGGCTGGACGTGCTGGCCGACGATGTGCTTAAGGAGCACGCCGCCGGTTCCGTGCCGTGCGCTCCCTCGAGCGAGCTCGTCGAGAGGGCGGAGCTGGTGTTCGCCTTCGGCGGGGACGGCACCCTGCTGCGCGCGGTGCGCCTGGTCGCGACGGCCGGGCGGGAGACGCCGGTCATCGGCGTCAACCTCGGGAGCCTGGGTTTTCTGACCCAGATAGCGGAGGAGGAGCTCGAGGACGTCCTCAGTGACCTCGACCCCGGCGATCTCCCCTCCAGCGACCGGATGATGCTCGAAGTGAGCGTCAGAGGGCGGGAGGGGTCCGTCCTTGCTCTCAACGACGTCGTGATGTCCAAGGGCGCCGACTCGCGGATCATGTCATTCGAGGCACGGGTGGACGGGGAAGTGGTGACACGCTACGCGGCGGACGGCCTGATCCTGGCGACGCCCTCCGGCTCGACGGCGTACTCCGTGTCGGCGGGTGGGCCCGTCGTGACGCCCCGGGTAGAGGCCATAATCCTGACGCCCATATGCCCGCACTCGCTGAGCGTGAGGTCGTGCGTGATCCCCCCTTCCGCCGTGGTGGAGGTGGAGATGCTCGCGTGCGACGATAAGACCGTGATCTCGACCGACGGAGACCGTGCCTTCGGACTGCGCGAAGGAGACGTCGCCGTTGTGCGCACCGCCGCGACGCGCGCGGTGCTGGTGGACGTTTCCAAACACTCGTACTACGAGATACTGAGAAAGAAAATGCACTGGGCCGGCCGCGTGAGGGAACGCTGAGGCATGGTCGACACTACCCGACTGAACTTGCGGGACATCGCGGCTCCGCCTAACCTGGTGACGCTCGCCCGCATCGCGCTCGTGCCCGTGGCACTGGTGTTCCTGGCAGGCGGTCACAGGCTCGCGGCCGTCGCAGCTCTGCTCGTGATGTTCGTGAGCGATGGACTGGACGGATACCTGGCCCGAAAGCTGGGCCGGGTCACGGAACTGGGGAAGATCCTCGACCCGGCGGCCGACAAGATAGCAGTGGCGGCGGTCCTGGTGTACCTGGTCGTCGCCGGTGAGTTCCCGCTCTGGGTGTTTCTACTGGTCGTCGCCCGTGACGTCGCCATCGTGCTGGGAGGGCTGGCGATAACGAGGAGGTCCCGGTCCGTGCCGCAGGCCCTGATGGCGGGGAAGGTCGCGGTCGTCGTGCTGGGCGTCACGGTGCTCGTGTTCGCGGCGGACATCCGCGTCCTGGAGCCGGCGGCGCTCGTGCTGTGCGTGGTCGCCGTCGTCACGTCCGGCGCCGCATACGCGGTGGTCGCACGGCGGGCTCTCTCGGGGGCGGGTGGTCCGACGGGGGCAGGTGGCCCGGCCGGAGCGGATGGTCCGACGGTGTAACCGCGCATCTGACGGGAGGCATCGATCAAGAAGAGCAAGGTCCATTTCCTCAAGATGGGCGAGGGCGGAGCGGACGACATAGCCGCGCGGCTCGAGACGCTCCTGGACGAGAGCGGGCTGGGCGGCGTGGTCGGACCCGGCGAGCTCGTCGCGGTGAAGATGCACTTCGGCGAGAGCCGGGTCACCGGGCACGTCCGGCCCAGGTTCATGCGCAGGGTGATCGTGTGGCTGCAGAAGCAGGGCGCGAGCCCGTTTCTCACCGATACCAACACGCTCTACCGGGGCTCGCGTGCGGACACCGTCTCACACCTGCGCACCGCGGCGGAGCACGGGTTCACGTTCCAGGCGCTGGGGGCTCCGGTGGTCATTGCCGGGGGCTTAAGAGGGACGACGGAGGCCGTCGTCCCGGTGGACGGCCGCTTCGTCACGAACGCAGCCGTGGGGCCTGAGTTCGTCAAGGCGGACGTCCTCCTCTCGGTGGCGCACTTCAAGGGCCACGAGGTCACGGGTTTCGGAGGGACGCTCAAGAACCTGGGGATGGGCTGCGCCTCGAGGGCCGGCAAGCTGGACATGCATTCGACCACAAGGCCCTACGTGAAGCCATCGTGCAACGCCTGCGGGGTCTGCCTGACTTGGTGTCCGGAGGATGCGATCACGGTGGGGGAAACGGCCGTGATAGACGACGGGAAGTGCATTGGCTGCGCCGAGTGCATAGCGGTGTGCCCGACGAAATCGGTCGGCATTCGATGGAACGAATCGACTGACACGTGCCAGATGAAGATGGTAGAATACGCATATGCGGTGGTAGCTACGAAGCCCGGCAGGGCCGGCTACGTCAACTTCATTACGGACGTTCATCCGGTCTGCGACTGCTTCGGGACGGAGAAGGTGTCTATTGTCCCCGACATCGGAGTGGTGGCCTCGCTGGATCCCGTGGCGATCGACCAGGCCGCCTACGACCTTGTGAATGAGGCGCCGGCGGCGGACGGGGAACTGTCCGACGGCTACCGTGCCGGAAGCGACAAGTTCAGAGATCTGCACCCGGACGTCGACCCGACGGTCCAGCTCAGGCACGCGGAGGAGCTGGGTCTCGGGACCCGAAACTACGAGCTGATCGAGATTGCATAGAGCGCCCGTAGCTCAGCTGGATAGAGCACTGGATTCCGGTTCCAGGGGTCGGAGGTTCGAATCCTCTCGGGCGTACCAGAACGGCTCGGGCCGGCGGCACAAGATCGCCGGCCCGCCCCACAAGGCGACCGCGCCGGCGGTGTCGGCGCGCGTACCAGGAGGCACATCATGAGGCACACCATGAGGGCACCTTCTTTAGCCGCGGCGGCGGTCTGTCTCGTAGTTGTCGTGGCCACGACGGCCGGCGCCGGATCGCTCTACGCCGTGCGGCTGGCCGACGGAGCTTCTCTGGCGGCCGTCGAGGAACTCGGGGCGGTTGTAAGGCACGTGGGACTCACCGAGATGATAGTGGAGGGCGACGAGGGGCTCGGAGGCGAGCTGAGAGCCCGGGGTCGCGCGGCGAGAAAGCTGGCCGAGCCGCGCCGACCGGACCCGCTCTACATCAGCTATCCGAGAACGTCCGTCGATGATCTGGCGCACCTGGGCGACGTGCTCTGGTCGGAGGTCGACGGCACCGCTCTCATCACGTGTGCGTTCGAGCGCGTGGACGAACTCCGCGCGCTCTCACACTTGTCGTACCCGCTTCCCCCGTTCATCAGCGTGGCCTCGTGGTTCGACAACACGCCGCCGGCCCACGTCCGCTCGCGTTCACTGGCGGACGAGCGCGCGGTCAGGGGCGTCGTTGAGGACGTCATCTCGTCCATCTCGCCCGACTCTCTGATGGCGCATGTGCGGGCGCTGGTGGAATACCCCGACGGGTCCTCCCGGTCGCGGTACGTGTTCCGAGAGGAGTGCCTGACGGAGGCCAAACCGTACATAATGGACCGCCTGAACGAGTACCTGCCGACGCGGGCGTTCGTGGACACGCAGCGCTTCACCATTCGCGGCTGGACGTGCGCGGAAGGCCCGGGCGGGCCGATCGTCGAGTATCCCGCAGACAACATCATCGGAGTGCTGCCCGGGACCGGGCGGCTTCGGGGTTACTACGTAGTCTGCGCTCACTACGACGCCATTGCGGTCGATTCGTTCCCGGATTCCACTATGTGGTGGTGTGACAATCCCGCCCCGGGTGCCGACGACAACGCGACGGGAGTCGCGACCGTGCTCGAGGCTGCCAGGGCTCTCTCCGGGCTGAGCTTTCCCTTCGACATCCGCTTCGTGCTCTTCAGCGGCGAGGAACTCGGGCTGCACGGCAGCACCGCGTACGCGGACTCTGTGGCGGGCTACCGCGCGGCGGCGGACTCCTTCATCGCTCCTCCGGACACCATCTACGGCGTGCTCAACGTCGACATGATCGCATACAAGAGGAACGTCGGGCACACCGACACCTGCCACATAGTCACCAACCCCGGCAGCGTCTGGCTCGCCGACTGGATCGTCGATACGGCCGAGTCGCTCTACGTGGACCTCTTTCCCGATTTCGAGGCTCAGAGGATCGACGAGGCGCATCCCTACAGCGACCACGCTGCGTTCTGGTCGCGCGACTACGACGCCATCGTCGCGATCGAGCATGAGGATCCCCGCGAAAGGAACACCAATTACCATACGATCGACGACGTGCTGTCAACGGTCTACCCCTCGCAGTTCGCTCTCGCCGCGCGCATGGTTACGGGCGCCGTCGCGCGGCTGGCCGATCCCGACGGCCAGTTCAACCTCGCGGTCTTCGCCGACGATGTCGTGTTCTACCGGACGAGGCCGAACGGCACGAAGTACCATGCCGACTATTTCGTCATCGGGGAGCCGGCTCCGGTCCGAGTGGACTTCCACGCCTTCGGCCCGGACGGGAACGCCGACGTCTTGCTTGAGGTCTGGGATGGACCGCCGGACGAAGGCGACCTCGTGTCCACGGCCTCGTTCGCGGGCGCCATGGGCGGGGGAGAGGTGTTGACGTACGAGTTCGAATGGGATCTCGACGACAGCGATTTCGGGGATCACCTGCTCAGCGTTCGTCTCGTCGTGACCGGAGACGAGGAGTCGAGTCTCACCGACAACGTCGTCGAGGGGATCCCGCTGCGCATCGACGCCCCGCGGCTCTTCATCGCTGACTACTTCACGTGGCCGAATCCGGCAAGCGACATCAGTGAGCTCAAGTTCGCCTACCGGCTGTCGCGCGTGACAAGGGGCAGCGTCGATATCAAACTCTTCGATCTGCTCGGGCAGAACATCGCGGAGATCACACTGCTTTACAGCCCTGGGTCAGAGAACGAGGGCGTGCTGCCCGGCACGAACACCGTCAGCTGGGAGAGTTTCGACAGGGCCGGTGCCAGCCTGACGAGTGGAGTATACGTCTACCAGATAACGGTCTACGACCTCTACGACGTCGAGCCCGCCGACCAGGTCATCGGCAAGCTCGCCATCGTGCGCTAGGTGCGCCTGGTCGACAGCCGACCGTCGCGCCGGGTCCACGGGAATGACATGGAGAGAGCGGTGCATGACCGCGACTCGCGTTCGCACGAACAGAGGTTCTACAGACTGGCCGTGGGCGGGGCGAATCTCGCGCTCGCGGCGATGCTGTTCTACGGGGCCTTGAGGTACTTCGACCTCATCGCGCCGCGATTCGGGCACCGCTTCGTGTACGTGCCGGTTCTGATGTGCGGCATCGCCGTGGGGGCGCTGACGAAAGGGCTCTTGGTCCTTCTCAGGAGGGGGCGTGGGAATCACTGAGCAGCCGGAACCGGGCAGGCGCGGAGTCGTTGCGTTCGACGTGGACGGCGTCTTCCTGCAGGGTCTCTTCCTCTCCAAGGTTGCCAGCACGACCAGTGTGTGGATCTGGATCCGGAGCATGTGGCTCGGGTTCCTGCTCAAGCTCGGACTGACAACCGTGAGCGGGGTCGTCGAGCGGGCGTACTCCTTTCAGCGCGGCGTGCCGCTCAAGCAGATCCTGAGCGTCGGCGGTTCGCTCCGTCTCGTGCACGGCGCACGGGAACTCTGCGCGGAGCTCAGGGAGGCCGGCTACTACGTCGTCCTGGTCAGCGCCGGGGTTCCGCAGCAGGTCGTCGAGAGGATCGCTTCCGACGTCGGTGCGGACGGTGCCTACGGCGTCCTGCTCGAGGAGTCCGACGGGATCCTTACCGGACGCCTTCTCGGAGACCGCCATTCAGCACACGGGAAGAGAGAGGGTCTCAGGCGGATGCTCCAGGAGCGCGGCCTCACCTGGTCGGATGCCACCGTCGTTGTGGACGACGCCAGCAACACGGAGATCGTGGCGTCCGCGTGGCGGAGCATCGGTGTGAACCCGGAGTGGCGCATACTACGCAAGGCGGACTTCGTCGTTTACACCAGGGATCTTCGCGAGATCCTCGAGTTCTTCCCGGAGGGGTACACGACGGGCGTCACGCTGCGGCAGGCTGCCATAATGCACGAGGCGTTCCGCAAGGCTATCCACTCGTGCTCGATCGTCATCCCCGTCCTGGCCGCCTGGTGGAAGACGCCGACCCTCTGGCTCGTTGGCTCGGTGACCGTGATGTACCTCCTGTCTGAGGTGATGAGACTCCTGGGTGTGGCCGTGCCCATCTTCTCCGCGGTGACCTGGCGCGCCATGCGCCCCTCGGAGCCCAGGACGGTAGTAGCGGGGCCGCTTCTGTTCGGGGTGGGCATCTTCATCGTGGTCGCGTTCTTCGAGCCTGCCGCAGCCACCGTGGGCGTGCTGGTCCTGGCAATAGGCGACAGCACCGCGAGTCTCGTCGGACAGACCTTCGGAAGCGCCAGGCTGCCCTACAATCCCGGTAAGACGGTCCTGGGGTCACTTTCCCTCTTCGCTGTTGGCGTGCTTGTTGCTATATTCTTTGTCTCGGTGCCCTGGGCTCTTCTCGTGGGCGCGGTGGCCAGTCTGGTCGAGTCGCTGCCGCTGGGGCCGGGTGATAATCTTCTGCTTCCGCTGGCCACAGCGGGGGTCGTCGCTCTGGCGCTGACCTAGCGCGCCCAAGCGGGGATTCCAATCACGCACCCGCCTCCGGCGGGTCAAGGAGGACGTATTGCTCAAGGAGAAACTCCAGTCCAGGGAGGCGCGCCTGGCAGTGATCGGACTGGGCTACGTCGGGCTGCCGCTGTCTATGGAGTTTGCCCGTTCTGGTTTCCACGTAGTGGGAATCGACACTGACGCCGAGAAGGTCCGGCTTCTGGGCGAGGGCGAGTCGTACATCCAGGATGTGCCGGCTGAGCGGATCAGGGATGCGCTCGACGCCGGGACGTTCGAGGCGACCACGGACTTCTCCGTGCTGCAGACAGTGGACGCCGTCGACATCTGCGTTCCCACGCCGCTCCGCAAGACCAGGGATCCGGACATCTCCTATGTCAGAGCCGCCGTGGCCGAGATCGCCAGGTACCTGCATCCGCAGATGCTCGTGATCCTCGACAGCACCACGTATCCCGGCACCACCGACGAGGTGATTCTCTCGAGCCTGGAGACGACGGGGTTCAAGGTCGGGGAGGACTTCTACCTCGCATTCTCGCCCGAGCGCGTCGACCCCGGGAACGAGGAGTGGAACACGCGGAACATCCCCAAGGTCGTCGGTGGTGTGACGCCCGCGTGCACGGAGCACGCGGCTCTTCTGTACGCGCAGACCCTCGGCCCGGTCGTGCCGGTGTCATCGACGAAGGTCGCCGAAATGGTCAAACTGCTCGAGAACACGTTCCGCAGCGTCAACATCGGCCTCGTGAATGAGGTCGCGCTCATGTGTGACCGCATGGGCATCGACGTCTGGGAGGTCATCGCCGCGGCCGCGACCAAGCCGTTCGGGTTCATGCCGTTCTATCCGGGGCCGGGGCTCGGCGGTCACTGCATTCCCATCGACCCGTTCTACCTGTCCTGGAAGGCCAAGGAGAGCGGGTTCGAGGCCAGGTTCATCGAACTGGCCGGCGTCATCAATGGCAGTATGCCGTACCACGTCGTCTCCAAGATCGTCGACAGCCTCAACGAGGACGGGAAGCCGGTCAAGGGCTCGAAGGTTCTCCTCCTGGGGGTGGCGTACAAGGAGGACATCGACGATGTCCGGGAAGCGCCGGCGCTCGACATAATGAAGCTCCTGCGGGAGAAGGGGGCCGTGCTGTCGTACTCCGACTCCTTCGTTTCGACTCTGCACCAGGGTGGCTTCTCGTTGAGCAGCCAGGAGCTGACGCCGGAGCTGCTCGGCGACGTTGACTGTATCGTCATCACGACGGCGCATTCGGCCGTCGACTACCAGGCCGTGGTCGATGCGGGCACGCCCATAGTCGACACGCGCAATGCACTGAAGGGCTTCGACGGAGATCACATTCTGAAACTCTAGCGGCCTCTGCCGATTGGAGCGTTCGATGTCAGTCATGCTGGTTACGGGTGGGGCGGGGTTCATAGGATCGCACATCGTCGAGAAGCTTGTTGGTCTCGGCCACGAAGTGAGGGTCCTGGACAACTTCTCCACGGGGAGGCGCGAGAATCTATCCTCGGTCGAGGATGGCGTCGACATCCTGGAGGGAGATATCCGCGACGTGCCCATCGTTGAGCGGGCCGTCAAGGGAGTCGAGGTCGTCTTCCACGAGGCCGCGCTTGCCTCGGTGCCGCGCTCGGTCGCTGACCCCGCTTCCAGCAACGAGGTGAACGTGACGGGAACGCTCAACCTGCTGGTCGCGAGCAGGGACAGCGGAGTGCGGCGCCTCGTCTATGCCTCGTCCTCGTCGGTTTACGGGGACAGCCCCGAGCTGCCGAAGCGTGAACGCATGGCTCCGTCACCCGAATCGCCGTACGCCGCGAGCAAGCTCGCTGGAGAGAACTACTGCCGGGTGTTCTCCTCCCTGTATGGTCTGGAGTGCGTGTCTCTCCGCTACTTCAACGTGTTCGGACCCAGGCAGGACCCGGCCTCACAATACGCCGCCGTCGTGCCCCTCTTCGTGAAGGCCCTGCTGGAGGGAACGCCGCCGGTCATCTACGGTGACGGCGAGCAGTCGAGGGACTTCACCTACGTGGCGAACGTCGTCGATGCGAACGTGCTCACGCTGTCCGCCACCGGCGTCGCCGGCGAGGTCTTCAACACCGCGTGCGGTCGCACGTCCACCGTCAACGAACTCCTGGCCAAGCTACAGGAAATCACCGGCACTTCGCTCATCGCTCACCACACGGACCCGCGGGCCGGGGACGTCATGCACTCGTTCGCGGACATCTCGAAGGCGGAGGGTACGCTGGGTCTCGTCTCGGGGGTCTCGCTCGACGAGGGGTTGGCACTCACGGTCGACTGGTTCCGTTCGTAGGCACTGCCGTTCTAGAGACACGTCGGCCGCGCGTGCGCGCTGCCGGCCGGGAGGCAGACTGTGAAGAAGGTCTGGATTCTCGATACCGACGAGTCGTCAGCCGACGAACTCGTGAACGTGCTGTCCACTCTGGCGTACGACATCGCCGTCTGGACCTCGCCGCGCGAGATGCTGAAGGCCCTGAGCGACGGCGCACCGGACCTCGTGGTCGCGGAACACGGTCTCGAGGGGACCGACGCGGTCGACGTGCTGCGTGAGGTCAAGAGAGTGGGGGGGCGAGTGCCCGTGGTCGTAGTGGCACGACGGACCAGCAGCCAGGGCGCCATAGAATCGATGCGCGAGGGGGCCTACGACTACCTGCCCCGCGAAACGCTTCCGTCCGGGCTGGAGGACGCCGTGAGACGCGCTCTCTCTGCCGACGGCGGCATGATACGCACCGTGGGTTCACCGGGGCCGGGAGACGTCGCCGATCTCGGGGCCATCATCGGCAGGACGCCGGAGATGGTCGAGATACACAAGCTGATCGGGCAGGTCGCGGCCACCGATGCTCCCGTCCTGGTCCATGGGGAGTCGGGGACCGGCAAGGAACTCATAGCCAGGGCCATCCACTACAACAGCAACCGGCGTGAGCGTCCCTTCGTCGCCGTGAACTGCGCAGCGCTGCCGGGCGACCTGCTGGAGACCGAGCTCTTCGGCGGTCGTGTCGTGGGGGGCCAGGAGACGACGGGGCGGTTCGAGCTGGCGCGGGACGGCACGATCTTCCTCGACGAAATAAGCGAGACCAGTCTTGCGGTGCAGGGCAGAATACTCACTGTCATGGAGGGCGGGTTCTACGAGCGTCCCGGCACCAGGGCCCAGTCGAAGATCGACGTCAGGGTCATAGCCGCGACGGGACGGAGCCTGGTCAACCGCATGAAGGAGGATCTGTTCAGGGTTGACCTCTTCTATCGACTGAAGGTCATCTCCGTTTACATCCCGCCCCTCAGAGAACGGAGGGCCGACATCCCGGTGCTGGCCGAGCACTTCCTTGAGCGGACGAGAACGAAGATGCAGAAGGACATCAGCGGCGTGACGCCCGCCGCGTTCGAGATGCTCGAGAACTACGCCTGGCCGGGCAACGTGCGCGAGCTGGAGCAGGCCATTCACCACGCGGTCGCACTGAACAGGACCGGGGTTCTGGCGCCGGAGGACTTCGAGATGTCCGGCGACGAAGAACTCGCCGACCTCAATGCCGCGGCCGCTCAGGGGGAGATAGCGCGTTGCGTCCGGGCTCAGCTGAGGAGGCGTTCGGAAGCCGGGGAGGAGGGCATCGGCGACGGGATCGTGGCCGAGGTGGAGACGGTCCTGGCGCACGAGGCGCTCGAGCTGACCGGCGGCAATCAGGTGAAGGCCGCCAAGCTCCTGGGGATAAGCAGGAACACCCTGCGCAAACGCCTGTCCTGGAGGGAGTCATGATGGTGCGTACTGTTCCCTGCGCGCGCGCGCGAGGAGTCCCTGGAGAAGCTGCAAGCGCGCTCCCGGTCACTGCGCTGCTCGCCGCTGGGCTTCTGCTCGGCGCGGGGCTGGCGGTCATCGGCGGCGCCGGGTGCTCGCACTACGGTTTCTCGTCGGCCGTCAAGACGCACATCTCCTCGATCGCCGTGCCTGTTCTTCTGAACGAGACGCTGGAGTACGGTGCCGAGCAGGGCGTGACTGACGCGATAATAGCCCAGTTCACCGAGGACAACACCCTGAGAGTCGTCGGAGAGAAAGAGGCGGATTCCATTCTGAGAGGGGCGATCGTCCTGTACGAGCGTCCTGTGATGTCGTACGACGCGGCGGGGAACCCGAAGGAGTACAAGGTGCGGGTCGTGGCGAAGCTGTCGTACGAGGACCTGACGAAGAACGAGGTCGTCTGGGAAGAAGAGGTCGAGGGCTGGGCGGTCTACTCCGATACTGGGGCGGGCGGCTACGAGGCCACCGAGGAGGAGGCGCGAGCGTACGCCTTCGTGAAGCTCGCCCAGGACGTCCTCTCCAAGACGGTGCAGGGATGGTAGGTGGCCCGAGCAGACGGGCCCGGATCCGGGGCGCCCTTTCCTGAACGGGAACGAAACATGACGTTTGCGGAGTTCCAGAAAGCGCTGACAGGCGGTTCGCTGCCGCCCGTGCTCGTTTTCCACGGAGAAGAGCCCTTCCTGGCTGGTCTGGGCGTCGACCTCCTGAAGAAGCACCTGCTTCCTCCGGGAAGTGAGGCCTTCGACTTCGTCAGCCTGTCCGGCCGCGAGACGACGGCCGAGGCCATAGCCGCACACGCGGCTACCGTTCCCATGCTGTCCGAGACGCGCGTGACGGTCGTCTACGAATTCCTGGGGCTCGCCCCGACCCAGCGGACGCAGCTCCTGGCGTATGTCAGGAAGCCGGTGACGAGCGCCTGCGTGGCCCTCGTGAGCTTCGAGCGGTTGACGGGAAAGAACAGATTCGAGCGCGAGCTTCTGGATGCGGCAGAGCCCGTGGACTGCGCTCGGGCCTCCGGCAAGCAGCTCATTGCCATCGTGAAGCGCATGTCCGAGAAGCGGGGCAGGGAGATCGCGGACGAGGCCGTGTCGGCTCTTGTCGACTGGACGGACGGCAGGCTCAACAGGATTGCCAACGAACTGGACAAGCTGGACTGCTTCGCACCCGAGGGTTCGTTGATAGGACTCTCGGAGGTCGAGACTGTCGTGGGCGCCAGAACGTCCGGGCTGCGCGATCTGGCGCTGGCGATCGGCGAGCGAGAAACCGGAAGAGCACTGGCACTTCTTGACGAGCTGGCCGACGGTGGCATGGACGAGGCGCAGCTGGTCTCGCGGCTCTACGGCTTCTGGATTGCGCTCTGGCTGGCAAGGACGGGAAGCGGAGGCGGTCGCCGCGGCTACGCCGGCGGTTCCTACGACCGACTGTGGTCGAACCGAGGCGAACTGGTCGAGCTGGCTCTCAGCAGGACGTCCAGAGAGTATGCGCGCGGGGTCGGTCGCTTCTACAGGGCGGACGTCGATATCAGGCGCGGCATGCCCCCGCGTCCCACGGTGGGGCTCCTCGTCTACGAGCTCACCACCGGTACGAGCTAGGATGTCGGTGCGGCGTGGGGGAGAGGGTGGGGGAACGCGGCTGGCTCGGATCGGGAAGGCCCTCGAGAACACGTACGGCAGACCGCAACGCCGAACCCGGCGGGACCTCGTCGCCGGACTGGTCAGTACCATCCTCTCTCAAAACACAACCGACGTGAATTCACGGAGGGCCTTCCAGGACCTCCGCGAGCGGTTTCCCGGTTGGGTCGACGTGGAGAGTGCGAACGTGCGCTCGATCGAGTCCGCGATCCGGCGCGGCGGGCTCGCCCGGACGAAAGCGCGGAGGATCAAGCAGATCCTGCGCGACATCCATGCCACCACGGGCAAGCTGGACCTCGGTTTTCTGAGACGGATGTCCGACGACGAGGTCTTCACGTATCTCCTCGCGCTCGACGGCGTGGGCGTCAAGACCGCGGCCTGCGTCGCTCTGTTCGACCTGGGCAGGGACGTCATGCCCGTGGACACGCACGTGCACCGGGTGGTCGGCAGGCTGGGAGTGGTGGGACATCCCAGGACCAGGGATGCTGCTTTCGAGGCCCTGAGGATTGTCGTCCCGTCCGGCGAATCTCTCTCTCTGCACGTGAATCTCGTCCGCCTGGGGCGGGACCTCTGCCGCCCGCGCGACCCCGGCTGCGCCGCCTGCCCCGTGCGGGGCGAGTGCGACTTCGGGCGCTCCGGGGAGGCGGCTGAGGGGCCCTGAGCACCTGCCAGAAATGGCTTGACGGGGCTTCCCTGCCTGTGCTAATCAGATATAAGCGGTTCCGTGCTGGCGCGCATCCGCGCGACTGTCTCCGGAATACGTATACGTATATCGGTGTGCGTGGCCGGACCGTGCCCCCGAGCATTTCGTCGCTTGAGAGGAGGATGTGAGATGCGTTCCCGCGGAAGCATGCTGATCACGTGCGTTGCGGTGCTGATCCTGGGACCGGTGCTGGCACTTGCCAACGGTTTCTACTCGCCAACGGTGGGCCCGCGTGCGAGCGCCATGGGTGGCGCCTTCATCGGTCTCGCCGACGACTACAGCGCCGTCTACTGGAACCCTGCCGGCATCACTCAGATCAAGGGCATGGAGCTGACTGCCACGGGGCAGGACGTCGTGTCGCTCGCCTCCCGTGACGGGTACGTGAGGTACTATGGGGACACAGAGGAGCGCTACGCCTTGGTGAGCCTCGGGGCAACCAGCGAGACCACGAACCGGATCGCGCCCGGCGTGTTCTTCTTCTCGGACGCGGGGCCTCTGCGTTCGGTATTCGACAAGGTGGGAGTGGCCGCCTATACACTGACAGAGTACGGCTCCAAGTGGAACGCCGACGACGTGCTCAACGGTGCTGACTTCGTGAACCACGAGCCCACCCACGATTTCACGGGGAAGTACCTCGACGGTGACATGCAGGACTACGAGAGCAGGATCAAGACCTACGTGTTCTCCCCGGTCTTCGCCAAGGAAGTTGTGCCGGGCCTGAGCGTCGGTCTGACGGCGAACATCGGCTACAGTCACTTCACGGTCAGCGACGTCTACATGGAGACGCGCGTCGACACCGTCGAGATGCCCGCGGCCGACGATGATTACTATCTCTACCTCCATCCAGTGCAGCTGACCGACGACGTCGCCGGATGGGGCTACGGCGCCACCGTCGGCGTGCTCTACCGCGCCAGCAGGCAGGTCAGCGCCGGAGTGGTGTTCCGGTCGCCGATGACCATCAGCTACGACGGTGTTTACCGCAGCGTGTCGAGCGACGAGGGAGAAGCGGAGTACAGGTCCGACTTCGAGATCAAGTACCCGATGTTGGTCGGCGGGGGCTTCGCGTACCGTGACTTCCTGTTCGATGGCCTGACGATGACCGGTGACGTGCAGTGGACCGGGTGGTCCAGCATCGACAGGATCGACCGGAACATCGTGTGGGGTGTGTGGGGCGGCGGCTGGACAGAAGAGGAACGCGCGGAGTTCGAGACGACCGAGTTCAACTGGGAAGACACCGTTGAGGTGGGCGTCGGTTTCGACTACAGACTGGGACGCTCGGTGTCGCTCAACATGGGTTACAGGAACTCGCCGTCGCCGGTCGGGGACGACAGCTACTACAATTTCGTCTTCCCGCAATCATCCAAGGACGTGGTCGCCGCGGGCGTGAGTTACCGCCAGGATTTCTGGCGCGCCGCGTTCGCCATCGAGTACCACACGGGCGCCGAACGCATAATCCGGGAGACAGAGGACATGAACGGGAAGCACATCGACGATCTGCTCATCCCGTCGTTGTCGTTCACCTACGCATTCTAGCAGGACAGCGGAGCTTGTTCTGCCGGCCGGCACCGCTCACCGGTGCCGGCCTTCTTCTTTCAGAGCACCGCGAGCAATGATCGGAGGAGAGGGTCGGTCGGATGACACGCTACCCATTCGCTGAGATCGAGCCGAAGTGGCAAGAACGGTGGGAAGAGCAGAAGCTCTTCCGATGCCCGACGGATTCCGAGAACAGGTACTACTGTCTCGTGATGTACCCGTACCCGTCCGGCGACCTTCACGTGGGCCACGGCCGCAACTACATCATCGGCGACTCTGTTGCGCGCTACAGAATGATGACGGGGAGGTCCGTCCTGACTCCTATGGGCTGGGACGCCTTCGGGTTGCCGGCGGAGAACGCGGCCATTGAGAAGGGCATCCACCCACCGGTCTGGACGGACGGCAACATCATCAAGATGAAGGACCAGTTCCGCAGGTGGGGGATAGGCTACGACTGGGACCGGGAATTCGCGTCGCACCAGCCGGCTTTCTACAAGTGGACACAGTGGCTCTTCCTCAAGCTCTTCGAGCACGGCCTGGCCTATCGGAAGGGCGCGCCGGTCAACTGGTGCCCGTCGTGCGCCACGGTCCTGGCGAACGAGCAGGTGGTCGAGGGCAAGTGCGAGCGGTGCACGTCGGTGGTGACCATCCGCGACCTCGAGCAGTGGTTCTTCAAGATCACGGACTACGCCGACAGGCTGCTTGACGGCCTGGACGAGCTGCCCGGCTGGCCGGAGCGCGTCAAGCTGATGCAGCGCCACTGGATCGGGCGCAGCGAGGGTGTCGAGATCGACTTCGCGGTCGCCGAGACCGAGGAGCGGCTGCCGTGCTTCACGACGCGAGTGGACACGATATTCGGCGTTACCTACATGGTGATGGCGGCGGAGCACCCGGCACTCAGGGGGCTCGTTGCCGGCACCGAGCACGAGGCTGAGGTGATGGCCTTCGCCGAGCGTGTCAAGGCCGAGGGCTCGATAGTGCGCGGTGATGCCGACGTCCCGAAGGAGGGTGTCTGGACCGGGCGGCACGTGATCAACCCCGTGAACGGCGAGAAGGTACAGCTGTGGGGCGCCAACTACGTGCTCATGGAGTACGGGACGGGGGCGGTCATGGCGGTCCCTGCACACGACCAGAGGGACTTCGAGTTTGCCAGGAACTACGGCCTGCCCATCCGTGTCGTCATCGACAGGCCAGGCGGTGGTCTCGACGGGGAGACGATGACGGAGGCCTACGTGGAGGACGGCGTCCAGACGAGCTCCGCGCAGTTTGACGGGCTTACCAACCGCGACGCGGTGGAGAAGATAGCCGACTGGATGCAGGAGAGCGGCATCGGGCGCCGGACCGTCAGCTTCCGCTTGAGGGACTGGCTGGGCTCGAGGCAGCGCTACTGGGGCACGCCCATTCCGGTCATCTACTGCGACCAGTGCGGCATCCAGCCCGTTCCGTACGATGAGCTCCCTGTCCTTCTGCCCACCGACGTCACGTTCTCGGGCAAGGGCGAATCACCGCTGACCACGTCGGAGTCCTTTCTCAACACGACCTGCCCGAAGTGCGGTGGCAAGGGGAGGAGGGAGACCGACACGCTCGACACGTTCGTTGATTCCAGCTGGTACCTCCTGCGCTACATCTCGCCCGGTGAGGAATCGGTCCCGTTCGTCAAGGCGGACGTCGACAGGTGGCTCCCGGTCGACAGGTACATCGGCGGCATCGAGCACGCCTGCGGGCACCTCATCTTTGTCAGATTCATGACGAAGGTGCTGAAGGACCTGGGGTTCCTGTCGTTCGACGAGCCGATCGAGCGGCTCTTCTGTCAGGGGATGATCACGAAGGACGGCGCGAAGATGTCGAAGTCGGTGGGAAACGTCGTCCCGCCCGACCGACTGATCGCGCGCTACGGCGCAGACACCGAGCGGCTCTACACGCTCTTCAGCGGACCGCCGGACCGGGACGCCGAGTGGAACGACACTGCGGTCGAGGGAGCGCACCGCTTCCTGAACCGCGTCTGGAACCTCGTGTCAGAGTGGCCCTTCGACCCGTCGGCCGCGGACGCCGTCTGCAGGGAACTGGCCTGCGACGGACTTTCTGACAACGTGAATAACTTGCACAGGAAGGCGCACCAGACCGTCAGGAAGGTGACGACCGACTTCGAGGCATTCCACTTCAACACGGCCGTAGCGGCGACGATGGAACTTGTCAACGCGACGCGTGCGTTCATCGACGAGCTCGATGGGAGGGACCCGACGGGGGTGGAGCGAGCGGCCATGTCCGAGGCGGTGGAGAGTGTGGTCCTGCTGCTGGCTCCCATGGTGCCTCACTTGTCGGAGGAGTTGTGGGAGCGCATGGGTGGCAGCGGCTCGATATTCGAGCAGGCCTGGCCGACGTTCGACGAGTTGGCTGCCGCCGAGGACGTTGTGACCATTGCCGTCCAGGTCAACGGCAAGCTCCGCGGAGAGGTCGAGGCTGAGCGAGGCGCTTCCGAGGAGGCCGTCATGTCGCTGGCCATGGCCGACGAGCGTATCCAGAAGCACGTCGGGGGCAAGACCGTCCGCAAGGTCATTCACGTCCCGGACAGGATCCTGAATCTGGTCGTGGGCTAGGCGCGGGCCGCTTCGGTCCCGTTACCGCGGGCCTGTCGTCGCGGCCCTGCCCAGGAGGGTACACTTCATGGTCAGGCTCACCTGGCGCGGCAAGGAAGTCTACGAGAACGGCGAGCTGACATTCCAGCCCGGGGAGTCCCGGCTCTTCGAGAGCAAAGAGGATATCCCCGCCGAGCTTCTCATGAACCACGCCTTCAGCGTCTCGGTGGCTGACGTCGGCGCCGATCCGCTCGACGATGATCCAAACGAGCGCGCGCGAGCGACCATTCCCAGATTCACGGAGGTCCCGCTGCCGGACGACGATCCGGAGTAGCATCCAGGGCAGAAGCACGTGGGGAAACATCTGGGACAGCACGCGAGGAAGCACCCGGGGAGATACGCGGAGGGATACCGGGAGGGATACGCGGGGAAGGGCCGGCGCCGCCATCGGGCCGGCTTCTTCGTGCTCCTGAGCGTGGTGATCTCGGTCCCCAAGTGAGTAGTTTACAGAATATGTATTATGCGACGTAAGGGAGGGAGGCAGAAGGACCGGGTCCCGGGGCTCCCGTCGGCGCCGCAGCCACGTGCCGGGCGCTGCCTGATGGCCGGGGTTCTTGCGCTCGGGACTCCTGCCCTCGTGACTGAGGATTGAGGCGTGAGATGAAGAACGGCGGACTTCCCTTTGAGAAGCCCGCCGATGACACAGTGCTGTGGATTCGTTAGCGAGGCAGTGTGCCGCGCGACAGGGGGCAGAGCGGCGCTACGAGTTCAGATAGACGTTGGCCTCGGCGAGATTGGTCCGCGCGTCACCGGCCCACGGTGTGTCGGGATGTTGGTCGACGATCTCGGTGGCGGTCTCCCTCACTGCCTGCCAGTCGTTCGCGGAGCGGTAGCACCGCAGGGCGTCTGCGAGATAACGCGCCACCGTGGACTCGAGGTCGGGCGACTGTGCGGCGAGCTCCTTGTAGATCTCTGCCGCTGCCGGGAAGTCGCGCCTCTGCTCCAGCACGGAAGCCTTGCCCTCAAGCGCGATCTTTCCGAGAGTGCCCTTCTTGCCGTAGCTGTCAAGATATGTCTGGAAGTTCTCCAGGGCGGGATCGTACTGCTGCTGCTGGAAAAGAATGGTGCCCAGGTAGCACGTCGCCGCGCCGGCGCTCCGAGTGCTCGGATAGGCATCGATGACAGCCTGGTATTCCTGCGAGGCCTGCGCGAGGAGTCCTGAACCTGCGCTCTGCGAGGCGGTCATGAGATCCGCGCTGGCCGCAAGCTCTGTCGCCTTCTGTCCGCGTACCACCATCACGACGACCACGGCGATGACAGCGAGGGTCGCCACTGCTATGAGAACTTTGTTCAAGTGGTCCTCGACGAACTTGGTTCCCTTCGCAGTCGTTTCCAGAAGGGCATCGTGCTTGAGCCCCTTCTTCGTAACGCGCGTCCTTTTGCTCAACGTGACCTCCGTGCGAGTGTCTGACAATGCGCCGAGAGAGCCTGGTACCCCTCCCCCGGCGGTCCGTTCCTAGAGAGATAAGTTAGCACGAAGGATGGGCTGTGTCAACGGAAGCGGCGCTCCGGGCGCTGGTCGTGCCCCGGCGAAACGGCAGCGATCGTACGCGGGAGGGGCTCCGCCTGGTCGCGGAGCCCCTCGGCGTCGCTAATGCGCGCTCTGCTCCCAACCGGGAGCTCAGGCAGGCTACCTGAACAGCGCCTTGATGGTGGTCCACGTCGAGTCCTCGACGGGCGTGCTCTCACCCGGGAATACCTGGGTGGAGTGGACCGGGGAAGTCACCCAGACGTAGTCCAGCCAGTAGTCCGTGTGATCCGGGTCGCTCGTGCTCGGCGTGCTGTAGACACGCGCCTCGATCACCAGAGCGTTGCCGTCACCACCGGCGAAGGTCCACGTCCACTCGACGTAGTCCCAGCCCTCACCGGCCGTATAGGCATCGTTGCCGCCGGCCGAACCGAGGTAAGTGGTGATGTCGATGGAGTCCGAGTAGTGACCCCAGATACGCCACGACGGGCTGCCGCCCGGCGTGATGTCGTAGCCGTAGAAGCTGGCCGTCACCTCGTCTCCGTCGTTCAGATCCGTGACCCAGGCGATGAATGCCTGCGGCGTGCCGGTGTGCGGGTCCTCGGCCACGTGCAGGTAGTAGGTGCCATCAACGGCGCCCGGGCAGGTGTAGTCCGGGAGCAGCGAGCCCTGCGAACCGGTCTGCGGGCCGGAGACGTTCGTCGCGTCGAC
>JAUWLR010000179.1 GCA_030613615.1 Candidatus Eiseniibacteriota bacterium | reverse complement strand
TGGCGTCGCGCCTCTTCTTGAAGATGGCGACCATCTCTATGACCTTGTCCTGCGGACCCTCGAGCGCCTCGATCCCTGCCGTCTGCACGAACGAGGTCGCGTGAGAGTAGATGTTCGTGTTGAGCTTCGCGAACCTCTCGGCGATCTCGGTCGACATAGCAGCGTAGCCGAGCCTCCATCCGGTCATGGCGTAGGTCTTCGAGTGCGCATCCAGGAGAATGGTGCGGTCCTTCATGCCGGGATACGTCGCGATCGTGCGGTGCTCACCTTCGTAGATGATCTTGCTGTAGACCTCGTCCGAGAGCACGATGCAGTCGTTCTCCACCGCGAGCTCGGCTATGCGCTTGAGGTCGCTCTCCTCGAGCACGCCGCCCGTCGGGTTCTGCGGCGAGTTGATGATGACCATCTTGGTCTTCGGACTGATCTTCGCCTCGAGTTCGGCGATGTCGAAGCGAAAGTCGCGCTCCTCCGTGTACTCGAGCGGAATGGCCTTCCCTCCGGCGAAGTTGATCGCCGACTCGTAGATGGGGTAGCCCGGGTTCGGGTAGATGACCTCGTCACCGTGGTCTACCAGCGCGATGATGGGAAGGAAGATGATGGGCTTCCCGCCGGGCGTCAGGATGATCTGATCCGGCGTGTACTTGAGGCCACGATCCTTCTCGAAGTACCGACAGATGGCCTCGCGCGCGGGCATCATGCCCGCGGACGGTCCGTAATGCGTGTCGCCGGCCCAGATGGCGTCGACGGCGGCCTGCCTGATGTTGTCCGGCGTGTCGAAATCGGGCTCGCCGATCTCCAGATGCACGATGCTGCGTCCCTGAGCCTCGAGCTTCCTGGCCTTCGCGAGAACCTCGAAGGCGGTCTCGGTCCCGAGTCTGTTCATACGCTCCGCGAACATATTCCCTCTCCTCTTCTCGGCGTCCCCTGGTCCCTTGTGGCGGCGCGGGGCACGCTACACGCGCATCAACCTCTCGCCACGGACTCCCTCGCGTCCCGCGTTCCTTGCTTCCTCGAGAGCACTTCGTGCACCGCGGACGCGATGTCGCGCGCCGTCAGGCCGAAGTGCTTCAGCAGCTGCTCGTGCCTTCCGGACTCCCCGAAGCGGTCCTCAATGCCCACGATCCTGATGGGCGTCGGCCGCACGGTCTGAGCCAGCGCCTCCGCCACGGCGCCTCCCAGACCTCCTATCGTCGATCCCTCTTCCGCGGTCACCAGTGCGCCGGTCTCGACGGCCGCCCTGTTGACTATCGCCCGGTCGAGAGGCTTGATCGTGTGGCAGTTGACCACGCGTACCCCGAGCCCGTCGTCCTCGAGCTTCCTCGCTGCCTTCAGCGCCTCGTAGACCATCACTCCGCACGCGAGGATCGTCGCGTCGTCTCCCTGTCGGTAGACACCCGCCTGTCCGACCGTGAACGGCGTGATGTCGGTAGTGACGATCGGGACCCTCGCCGCCGCGAACCGGACGTAAACCGGGCCCGGGATCCTCGCCGCCGCCAACGTGGCCTTCTTCGCCTCGACGGCGTCGGTCGGGACGATGACGGTCATGCCCGGCAGCGTCCGCATGACGGCGACGTCCTCCAGTGACTGCCTCGACCCGCCGGCGGCGCCGGCCGAAAGCCCGGCGTCGGCTCCACAGATATTGACGTTCAGCGAGCCGTAGCAGATGGTCGATCTGATGATGTCCCAGGCCTTCCCCGCCGCCAGCATCCCGTGCGTGGTGATGAAGATGCACTTGCCCGCCAGAGCGAGGCCGGCTGCCGTTCCCATCATGTCCTGCTCGCAGAGCCCGATGTCCAGGAACCTGTCCGGGAAGCGCTTCCGGAACTCGCCTGTGCCGCTCGAGCTCGCGAGGTCCGCGTCCATCACGATGAGGTCGACGCCGCGCTCGGCCAGATCGATCAGTCCGCGTTCGTAGCCTCTGTTCGTCGCCTCGGTCTCGACGACGCTGTGATGTATGTCCACCAAACCCATCTCGGCCATATCAGAGATCTCCCGGTGGGACGTCGGCGTTCGTCGCTACGCAAGAGCCTTCATGGCTTCTTCGTAGAGTTCCTCGGTCAGTTTGCGGTCGTGCCACTCGGCCTTGTTCTCCATGAACGGCACGCCCTTTCCCTTGACGGTCCTCGCAAGCACGAGAGTCGGGCGCTCCTTCACGGAGTCCGCCTTGGAGAACGCGGCCTGGATCTGCTCGATGTTGTGGCCGTCTACCTCTATCACGTGCCAATTGAACGTCCGCCACTTGTCCGCAAGAGGCGACAGCGCCACTATGTCCTCGGTGCTGCCGTCGCCCATCATCATGTTCCGGTCCATGATCGCGCACACCCTGTCCAGCCCGTGGTGCGCCGCGGTCATCGCCGCCTCCCAGATCTGCCCCTCGTGCGCCTCACCATCGCCCATGAGACAGTACACCCGGAAGGTCTTCCCATCCCTCTTCGCTGCCATGGCGAGACCGTTCGCGATCGACAGGCCCTGCCCCGGCGACCCCACCGACGCGTCGATGCCCGGCGTCCTCTGCATGTCCGGGAAGCCCTGGAGCATGGACTTGAGCTTCCTGAAGGTCATGAGCTCCCGGACGTCGAAGTACCCGCGCCGCGCCAGCGCCGCGTAGAGGGCCGGAGAGGCGTGTGCCTTCGAGAGCACGAACCTGTCCCTGTCCTCCCACCGCGGCCTCTCGGGATTCACGCGCATCCTGTCCCAGTAGAGCACGGTCAGAAGATCCACTGCGGAGAGCGAGCCTCCTATGTGACCCGAGCCGGACTCGAGCGTCATCGTCAGGACGTCGCGCCGTATGATCTTCGCGATGTCTCTGAGTTCGTTCGGAGTTGGACTCATGCGTTCTCCTGTTCGAATGTCAGGGCCATGAGACCGGTCGCGTCGTCCAGCTTCCTCAGCGCGGGGATGTCGGTCTTCAGGATGACGATCTCGTTCGTCACGTTGACCTTGCCCGCCGAAAGGTGACCCGCCAACGCCTCCTTGGTCTCCTTCGCAAGAACCGCATGCAGATGGAACTTGTACTCGCCATCCTGCAGAAGCATGTTCCCGGCGAGCGACACAAGCTCAAGCGGCTCCGGGAAGAGCGCGGTGGCGTAGCGTCCCTGCTTCACGTAGAAACTGAGCTCGGCCTGCTTGAGCATCCCGATCCCCGACAGAACCACACCCGTTCTCACATCGCACGCCCTGCAGACACCCTCGAGGGACTCGAAGAGGTCTTCGTCCTGGTGAAGGCGGACCATGATCAGTCCCTGGTCCTCACGGTACTCCATCCCTGGTTCCTCTCCTCTCAGTCTGATCCTACCCGGTCCGATGCTGTGCAGGCGGACGCCAGCTGCACGGCGTCCACGATCTTCACGTAGCCGGTGCACCGGCAGAGGTTGCCGGAGATGGCTTCTTCTATCTCGTCGCGCGACGGTTGCGGGTTGGACGACAGAAGTGCTGCCGCGGACATTATCATTCCAGGTGTGCAGAACCCGCACTGGACGGCGCCCGCATCGATGAACGCGTTCTGGATGCGATCGAGCGCGCCGTTTCTGCGCAGCCCCTCGATGGTCGTCACCTCGTGCCCCTCGCACTGGGCGGCGAAGACCAAACACGAGTTGACGGGCTCGCCGTCCAGAAGAACCGTGCACGCACCGCACTCGCCGTGCCCGCATCCGACCTTCGTTCCCACCAGGCCGAGGTGCTCCCTGAGCAGCTCGACCAGCATGGCGGCGGATGGAACGTCCGCCTCCCGCTGCTCCCCGTTCACGGTAAGACTGACGAGCATGAGTACGTGCCCTCCCAAGCAGCTACGCGGAGCCACCGTCCCTCAACGCCGACTTCACGTCCTCGAGCGACTTCCCGACCGGGACCGCCTGCCCCGCCGCGCGCATCGCGCTATCGGTGTCCTTGAGCCCGCTTCCGGTCATGAGCACCACGACGGTCTCGTCGCTGGCGACCGTTCCCTCGCCGACGGCCTTCGTCAGTCCGGCGAACGCCGTCGCGCCGGCCGGCTCAGCGAAGATACCGGTCGCCCGGCCCAGGGCAGCGATGGCCCCGAGGATCTCGTCGTCGGTGACGGTCATCATCGAGCCGCCGCTCGCGCGGATACCGCGCGTCGCCTTGCGCCAGTTCCGCGGGTGCCCCGCCGCGATGCTGTCGGCGATGGTGCAGGCCTCGCAGGGCACCAGGTCGCTGTTCGAATCGAAGGCGACCTTGATGGGGTCGCAACCTTCGGCCTGAACGCCGATGAGCTCGGGAACGCGTTCGATGAACCCGAGCCGCGCGAACTCGGCGAAGCCCTTGTAGACGGCGCTCGTGATGCACCCGTCCCCGACCGGGATGAACACCTT
>JAUWLR010000105.1 GCA_030613615.1 Candidatus Eiseniibacteriota bacterium | reverse complement strand
GGTCTACAACGTAGCGGGCCGGCTGGTTCGCACGCTTGTTGACGGCGAGGTCGGCCCCGGGTATCACAGTGTTGTGTGGGACGGCCGCGACAACAACGGAGTCGAGGTGGGAAGCGGCGTCTACTTCTGCCGGATGGAGGCGGAAGGCTTCGATGACTCGACCAAGATGGTTCTGTTGAAGTAATCGAAGGAAGGAGCTCGCGCCCGCATGTCGGGCGTGACCTGAGTGCATAAGAGAGGGGCCCGGGCTGTCACCCGGGCCTCTTCCTTTCTCCAGCCTGTTTGTGTCTCCTGCCCGCCCCCCGTGCTCAGCCACACCGCGCGCCCTTCGCCGCGCCAGAACAGCGCGCGGGGGGCGGGCACGAGACACAACAACCGCACACGGGCCCCGCCGCGCCAGTCCGAACCCGCGCCCTCGCCGGAGGCTTGACCCGTGCGCACGGAGATGTTTCAATCGGGCCGACCTTCCTGGATCGACCTTGTGCATCCAGAAGCAGGCGGTTCTCAAGAAGGAGGGAGTCCATGCCTCATCGTGACAGATGGGCGAGCAGGCCGGCGTTCATCATGGCCGCAATCGGCAGCGCCATCGGGCTGGGGAACCTCTGGCGTTTCCCGATGGTGGCCTACGAGAACGGCGGCGGCGCGTTTCTCATTCCCTACATCGTCGCGCTCATCACCGCCGGCATCCCGCTCATGATCCTGGAGTACGCGCTGGGTCAGCACTTCCAGAAATCGTCGCCGGGCTCGCTGGGGCAGGTGAAGAAGCCCTTCGCCATGATCGGCTGGTGGGCGCTCGGAGTGGGTGCCGTCATCTCGTTCTACTACGCGGTCATCATGGGATGGGCGTGGGACTACCTCGTCTTCTCGTTCGCCCAGCCCTGGGCGGGCGGCTCTGAGAACGCGGCGGAATTCTTCGCCCACGTCCTCAGGAGGACCTCCGGACCCGGTGAGATGGGCGTCATCTCGCGGCCGGTCCTGCTCGGTCTCGTGGTCACATGGGGATGTATCTACTGGATCATCAAGAAGGGAGTGCTCCGAGTAGGCAAGGTGGTGATGATCACCGTGCCTCTTCCGGCGCTCCTCGTTCTGTTCATCCTCATCAGAGGACTGACGCTCCCCGGCGCGGCGGAGGGGCTCAGGTACTATCTTACCCCCCACTTCGCGGCGCTTCTCAGTGGGAAGACCTGGCTGCAGGCGTATGCGCAGGTCTTCTTCTCTCTGAGCCTCGGCTTTGGGATACTGACCGCATACGCGAGCTACATGCCGAAGCGCTCGGATGTCAGCAACAACGCCTTCATCACCAGCTTCGCCAACGCGGGCTTCTCGTACTTCGCCGGCTTCGCGGTCTTCAGCGTCCTGGGCTATCTCGCGCAGGCGCAGGGGGTGCCTATCGATGAGGTGGTGGAGGGCGGACCCGGTCTCGCGTTCGTCGTCTATCCGACGGCCATCAGTCTCATGCCAGGGGCGCCGTTTATCGCGGCGGCCTTCTTTCTGACGCTTCTGACGCTCGGGATCGACTCGGCGTTCTCCATCGTCGAGGGAGTGGTAGCCGGACTCAGGGACAAGTGGCACATATCGCAGAACGGCGCGGCGGGCGGCTTCTGCCTCTTCGGTTTGCTGGTCGGCCTGATCTTCACGACCGGCGCCGGCCTCTACTGGCTGGACATCGTCGATCACTGGATGAACAACTACGGGCTTGTCGTCGTTGGTTTTCTCGAGTGCATCGCCATCGGCTGGTTCTACGGCACGAAGAAGCTCAGGGAGTACATCAACGAGGTGTCCGACTTCCAGATCGGCTGGTGGTGGGATCTCTTCATCAAGTGGATCACGCCGCTGGTGCTGGGCTGGGCTCTTGTCGCGAACGTGGTCGAGGAGTTCAAGACACCGTACGAGGGCTACCCGACCTGGGCGCTCATCGCCGGCGGCTGGTCCGTGGTCGCGCTCATCATCATCGTCGCCGCGATACTGACCGCCATTCCCGGGACGAAGCGGGAAAGGGAGGAGATGTGATGTCGCTTTCAGCATGGATCACGAGCATAGCGGTGGGCATCGTCCTCTTCGGTGGCTTCGCCTGGTGCGTCGCGATAGCGGTTCGGAAGGGGAGGGAGAAGCATGACCAGGCGGAGCACGGTTCCTCCAAGCCCCAGTAGGCACGCTGTAACGCGAACCCGAGGACAGCGGGCGCATGCCCTGCTTCTCGTGATCGCGTTTGTGCTTGCGCTCGCCCTTCTGCCCGGTTCGGCCTTCGCCCAGGTGTGGCCGAAGCGGGAGCCCGTGCCCGAGCCCGACTATCCGGACGTCACCGTGACGGCCGACTGGCTCGCCCGCCGCCTCGACACGAGAGACGTCGTCGTCATCGACGCCCGACCCGCCGCGTCGTATCTCGCCGGGCACGTGCCCGGCGCGGTATCGTTCCCTCCTGAACTCGCTCCCGAAGTCGAGTCTCTCCCTGAGCTTGCGCACCTCCCGGATGTCCTCGGTGGGCTGGGGCTGTCCGGCCGGGAGTGGCTGGTGTGCTGCGGTGAGGTGTCGTACTCGAGAGAGGCGGCTAGGCTCTTCTGGCTGCTGGAGGTGGCCGGGGCTAGCCGCGTGGTCGTGCTCGACGGGGGCGTCGCAGGCTGGCGTGTGGACGGGCACGAACTGGTGTCAGAGGAGGTGAGGCGTTCGCGGGCGACCTGGACGCAGGAGCCTGACTCTGAGCTCCTCGCTACGCGCGAGTACGTCAGGCGGTCGTTCGGAGAGCCCGGTGTCGAGCTCATCGACGCGCGTGGGCTTGATGCGTGGCGCGGCGACGTCGAGCGCGACGATTGGGGAACGCTCGTGCGCGTCGGGCACATGCCGCACGCGCTGCCGCTTGACCTCACGACCTTCTTTGCTCCAGACGGGAGGTTCCTGGAGTCTTCAGAAACCTGGTCGTCCTTCGCGAAGCTCGGCCCCAGACCGGCTAATCCCGTGGACCTCGCAGACGAGTTCGTGGTTTACGGCTGGGGGAGGGGAAGCGGCGCCGGCTCCGGCCAGTGGCAAGAGGACGCGTGGGGAGATGGCGCGCTCGCCTATTTCCTTCTGCGCCGTGCCGGCATCGCTGGTGTGCGGCTCTACTCGGGAGGTTGGGCTGACTGGGTGGGAGATCCCTATCTCCCGATCGTCCGGATAGTGACAGCGGAGGAGCTCATGCATCGCCTCGGCAAGTCACGACGGTGGCTCCGGCCGAACGCTCCGCCCGAGGACTTCGCCTTCTTCGACGTGCGCCACCCATCGGATCACAAGCGCAGCCACATCCGCGGATCCGTCACACTGCGTTCCGATTACTTCGCCGACTCCCTCGACGTCAGGCTCGACCAATACTGGCCCGACGTCGACAGGACGACGACACCGGTGGTCACATACTGCTACGGAGAGCGCTGCATACGGAGCCGCGCCAGCTCGACCGCAGCCGCCCGCGAGGCATTCGTCTACGTCGAGCGCTTCTACGGTGGGCTGGACGAATGGCGATTCGCAGGTGGGGAGCTCGTGCGTGGGGAGTGAGGCGGCCGCCGGGATGACGCGAGGCGCCGAAGGATGCAGCTGCCGTGTCAGCGACCGCGACGCGGAGCGCCCTGGTTCGGCGGTCATGCAGTGACATGAAAGGCAAGACACAGAGGAACCCGCCCGGTGCATGCAGTCCGGGCGGGTTCGCTCTCAGTCAAGCCTGTGTGTTCCGGCGGTGATCCCCGCTTCTAGAAGAGGTTCGAGAAGAAGCTCTTGATTTTGCCCCATGTGCTGTTGTCAACAGGGCTTCCACCGTTTGTCCTGATGTTCGTGTTGATCGCTTCGACGTGCCACTCGCCCACGTCCTCCGGCGGGTCTTCTATCCACACGTACTGGCATACGTACTCGATGGGCGTGGTCGTCGTGATTATGTTGCAGTACGTCGGGTACACCTCGTGGTACGTGAACTGGCGGCCGTTCGATTCGATTGGCTCGACGTACTTGTCCTGACGCCCGCCCCCGATGTACACTAAGGTGAACGTCGGGCCGCACCACTCGATGTGCTTCCAAGCACCGTCGATCTGGATGTTGTCGCAGAAGCTCATGTTGCCATCGCCGTCCACGTCATCGTGGCCGGTCTGCACGACGTTGGTGCAGTAGGCCTCCGGTGGGTGCAGCGTGTGCCAGGTCACGCCGTCGGGCGGCCAGGTCGGATCGAATCCACGGTCCCAGCTCGGAAGCTCGAAGACCTCATCTGCGCTGACTGGCAGAGTGAAAACCACGAGCGCCGCCAACGCTAAGATCGTCACAAATGCGCGCATCGCTCTTCCTCCTTCCGCGCGCCGCGTCCGGCGCGCTACCTCTCGACCCGGGTGGAACGCTCGATCGCGAACGTCCCCGGGTGAGGCCTGACTGATTTGCACTCACACTAGCACCGTTCACTACTGACGTCAAGACCGAAAACACTGGGCGCACGCCGCGGGGGCACTCACCGCGGGCGAGAACCAGAACACCCGGCGCGCTGGCGCGCCGGGCGGCCTCTCGTGTGGTATTCGCGGCAGGTGCGTCCGAATCGCCTCTACTTGAAGATCGTCGTCAGGTGCGCCCCGGCGGGCGAGACGAAGAAGAGAAGCCCGAAAAGGGCGAGGAATACTACGGCAAAAGCGCGGTGACGGTCACAGCGGTCCACGGCGAACTCCTGGTTGGAGGCTCTGGTCTCGGCAACAACGAACCGGGCGGCCGCCTGGTGCTCTGTGGTCGCTTGCCACCACTGCTGTCTACGTCTGGGGCGGATGAGACCGCTCTAGCACGACGCCGTACTGAGTGTCAACAAAGAAAGGGCACCGGAGGTTCGGCATGCCGTCTGCATCCCGCTTCCACCGGTGCCCTGTTGCCTCTGCCTGGTGCGTCGAGCCGCTAGTTACCTTCGACGATGCGGCTCGAGGGACGCGAGCCAGCCGCGCTCTTCGCGCACGAGCCGCCAGAATCCACCGTTTCCGTCATCCCCGGGCACGCCCCACCCGCATCTGCCATCTTGGTCATGCTCGGACATCCCGAGGTCGTGACCGGAGCGCAGGTGCACTTCTGGCCGTCGGCATGCTCACAGGTCACCGTCTTGCCGTCGCAGGTGATCGTGAACTCCGTCGAGCCCTCGGCGCCTTCGCACGTCACGGTGCATTCCATATCGCCCTCGGCGCCTTCGCATGTCACCGTGCACTCGGAGGATCCGTCATGCCCCTCGCAGGTCACGACGTACTCCGAGCTGCCCTCCGCTCCCGAGCACGTTACCACGCACTCCATCTCGTCGCCCTTGCCCTCGCAGGTGACGGAGATCCCCTCCGCTGAGGCGGAACAGCTGCTGGCCTCCGCCTGCTGGTCGCTCTGGCCGCAGCCCGCGAGCAGTATGCCGAGGCCGGCCACGATCGCGAGCGTCACGAGCACATATCTGGTCTTCATGCCATTCCTCCGTTAGTGATACTACGCGACCTCGCTCAGTGAGGTCGCGGACTCGAGCGACCACAGAACGACGCGGACACTCATCTGGTTTCTGTATTTCATAGTCTAGCTAATATCAGTGCGCTGCGCAAGTGTCGAGGTGCCGGCATTCGTGCTGTCCGCCGCAGGCTCCCGGGGGCGTGAAATCGACATGGCCATTCCGGTTGGCCGGACCCGTCCGAGGAAAGGGCCGGGGAATGACGTCTTCGGCGGCCCGGTGTCGTCCGTGGACGACGGCGGTAATTGACCGTGCCCTGCGGAGTTGCGACTGCCGTGGGGACACGACGTAGTCTGCGGACTACGGATTCGGGGGTCCGTGCGGCCGCCAAGCGGGAGACACGCGGACGGGCAAGCGCGCAACAGATAACCAGGTGGCCAGTTACGGTGCCCAGACAGTCCGGGGCGGAGTCGGCACAGCCCTTGCCCTACATATGGTTACTGTGAGGATGTGCAGTCCCTCCGCCGGATCGCCTGGAGCAACCGCCGGAGGGCGGGTGTAGGGGTATCAGACACCCGCACCGCGCGTCCGGAGCACGACATCCACTGCGGGGGAGGCTTCAGGAGGCATCGATGGTACGCAAAGTGGGGGAACTCGGGCGAACGCGGTATGTGGGCGACAGCGCCACCAATCTGGTGCACGACACCTGGCACGCGGACTGCCAGGGGTGTGGATTGGACGAGACGCTCCGAAACGGCCACGCCGTCGTTTTCGAGCCGGACACGCTCGAGGGAGCACTCTGGGCGGGGTACGAGTATTGCGAGACCTGCCACGACAAGACAGACCCGGTTCCTCCAAGATGGGCCGGCGCGGAGGCGCCGCATCGGGAGGTGCTCGGCTCCCAGCGAGAGAAGACCAGGGTAGCAGGGTAGTCCAGAGCGGCTGACGCGGAGTACCCCGCAGCCAGGCTTCGGCCTGGCGACATGCGCGCCGCAGCGCGCAGGACGGCCGGCCCCGAGAGGGGCCGGTCTGCTTGTGTGTGCGCCGGGCATGGCGCGCAGCGCCAGGTTCGGCGCTGTCAACCGATGCTCGAAAGAGAGCCGGGAAGTGACCGGGAGGTGTGCTGGATTCGACTACGCCTGTGGCGGATCGTCGCGAGATCCGGGGTCCCCGAGTCCGAGGAAGGCCGTCGCCCTCTTGGTGTGCTCTGCTGTCAGATCCAGGAAGCCGCTGCCGGAGAGCTGCCGGAGCGTTTCTTCGTAGGCCGTCTTCATGACGGTCGGGATCTTCTCAACGTCGCAGAGCCCGACGCCGATGGTCCTCGGCCTCAATAGGATTACCGAGAAGCCTCGCCGGGGCCTGTGGCAGTGAAGCAGGTTGTAGTCCGTGATGGCGCGGCTCTGGATGCTGTTCGAGTAGAGAACGAGGCTCATCGGGTGGGAGAGTGACTCCTCGCGGGGAGCGTTGCCGCCATAGCCCAGGTCGACCGCGATCACCACGGTGCGGCGTCGCCTGAATCTGCGCGCGGACTGCCAGTCGTGGAACGCCGTCGCGATCGGTAGATGCTCGACGGTCGCACCGTCGATGTAGAATCTGCTGCCGATCTTCTTCGGCGGCAGTGTGCCGGGAATCGCCATTGATGCGCCGATGGCATCGGCGAGACTAAGGTTGGGCGACGTCTGGCGGCAGAAGACGCACTTGGTCGTCTTCTCGCGACGTTGAGGCTGGGGTTTGCCGGTGCCTATGTCGAAGGCCACGCACGAGAACGGTATTGCGAGGTCTGAGAACTTGGGGATGCCGCCGGCGTATCTCTGCAGGAGATTGCTCAGATACTCCCCCAGCCTGGTCGAGTCGTAGACGCCCGCGTGGTCGAAGGAGCGTCCCGCGAACGCACGAAACACCTCTCCCGCGACCAGTCGCATCGCCGGATGTCTCGCCGCGAATCCGAACAGCTCATCCGGATGGGTTATGTCGAGCATCACCTGCTCGAGCTCCGCTACTGTCAGTCCTGCGGCGTGGAGCCCTCCGATCACGGCGCCCGCGGACGTGCCGTAGATTGCCGCGACGGGCACGCCCAGGAGCTCGAGCACTCTCAGTACGCTCACGTGAGAGGACATTGCCATGCCGCCGCCCGACAGGGCTACGACGACCTTCTTGTGCCTGAGGAAGCGCAGGAGGGGAGAGAACTGCTGCCTCCAGCGTTCCAGGTCCTCTCCGGCCAGCGTCGCTCCGTCCCTGGACGGCGGGTCCTGCGGCTGCCGCGCGAGCGAGAACCAGTCGAAATCTCTCTCAGTGGTCATCCCAGTGACTCCATCAGCCGGCGAGCAGCCCGAACACCGCCCCGGTCACCGTTGACATGATCAGGACCAGCGTCAGGTAGACGAGCGTCTTCTTCGTTCCTATGACGCTGCGCAGTATCAGGATGTTCGGAAGCGAGACTGCCGGGCCGGCCAGAAGGAATGCCAGAGCCGGCCCCTTCGCCATTCCTGCGCCCATCAGTCCCTGGACTATGGGTATCTCCGTCATCGTGCAGAAGTACATCAGACCTGAAGCCACGGCCGCAACCAAATTCGACAATATCGAGTTATCGCCCACGAGGCCGGCGACCCATGCAGACGGTATCAGCCCCTCGTGGCCGGGCCTGCCCAGCATCGCGCCGACGACCAGGATCCCTACGAAGAGAAGCGGGAGGATGTCTCTGGCAAGGTCCCACGAGCCGTCGAGCCAGTCGCGCGTCTCCCGGGTTCCCGTGGCCGCCACGACGGTCAATCCTGCCATGCCCGCCAGGAACGGGATCAAGGGCTTCCCGGGGAAGAGCAACGCGAGGGCCGTCACGACGGCTCCTGCGCTCACGACGGTCCAGGCGCGCAGGCCGAACCACCTGACGAGTACCACGCCCAGCACGATGGCGGACGCACCGGTCAAGGGCCACCTCGCCACGTAGATCGCGTGAGAGATGCCGGTGTCCCCGGCCGCGTGCCAGTTCGCGAAGGCCAGGATCGCCACGGTCGAGGCGAAGACCGCCAGGCTCTGGCGCAGAGGCCGCTCGACCTCGGGCCTGGGCTCGGCGAGCTGCTCCTTCGCCCGGACCGTCTCCTCGTGATTGAAGATGAAGTGCATGATGAGCCCGATGACGATGCTGAAGGCGATCGCTCCCACGGCCCTGGCGACTCCGAGCTGCGCACCCAGTACGCGCGCCGTCAGGAATATCGCGATGACGTTGATGGCGGGACCCGCGTAGAGGAACGTTGTTGCGGGGCCCAACCCGGCGCCTCTGGAGTAGATGCCGGCGAAGAGCGGCAGGATGGTGCAGCTGCACACGGCCAGAATGCAGCCCGATACCGAGGCCACCGCGTACGACACGAACTTGCTGGCGTGCGCGCCCAGGTACCTCATCACAGAGGCCTTTGACAC
>JAUWLR010000204.1 GCA_030613615.1 Candidatus Eiseniibacteriota bacterium | reverse complement strand
ACCCCGCGCTCGCAGAGGGCCAGATCCATGGCGCCGTGTCGATGGGGCTCGGCTACGCGCTGACGGAGGAGATGGTGTTCGACAAGCGCGGCAGAATGATGAACGCGAACCTCCTCGACTACAAGATCCTCACGGCCGTCGCCACCCCGGCCATCAAAGCGATCCTTGTCACGACCGACGCGCCGACCGGTCCGTTCGGCGCCAAGAGCGTCTCAGAGATCCCCGTCGACGTTGTGGCGCCAGCGATCGCGAACGCCATCTTTGCCGCGACCGGCGTCAGGCTGCGGGAGCTTCCGTTCACACCGGAGAAAGTGCTCGCCGGAATCGAGGCGTTGGGAGGGAAGTGACGCTTCGTCACGCACAGGAGGCTTGACTGGTGCTGCTTCTTAAAGACATCTATCACCTTGCGACGATGAACGACGCCGGCGGCCGCCTTGCCGGTGTGGACATCCTCGTCGAGGGCAACAGCATCTCGCGCGTCGAGGCGTCGATCGACCCGCCCCACGCAGCGCACGTCGTCGATTGCTCGTCGATGCTCGTGCTTCCTGGGCTCGTCAACCTGCACCATCACTTCTACCAGACGCTCCAGCGGAACGTCCCTCCGGCGCAGAACCGGAAGCTCTTTGACTGGCTCACGGCACTCTACGAGATATGGGCGGGTCTGTCTGTGGACGCCGTCAGAGCGAGCACGAGGCTGGCCTGCGCGGAGCTGCTCCTGACCGGCTGCACCATGGCGAGCGACCAGATGTACATCTTCCCGAGCGGCGTCCACGAGGAGCTCATCGACGTCGAGGTGGAGGCCGCGCGCGAACTCGGCATCCGCTTCCATCCGACACGTGGCAGCATGTCGCGCGGACGGTCGCAGGGCGGGCTGCCGCCGGACTCGGTCGTTCAGGCTGAGAAGCACATACTCAAGGACTCCGCGAGGCTTGTGGAACACCACCACGACCCCGAGCCGTTCGCGATGACGCGCATCGCTCTTGCGCCGTGTTCGCCGTTCTCGGTCACCGACAGGCTCATGGTGGAGACCGCCGAGCTCGCCAGGGACAAGGGAGTGCTCCTGCACACGCACCTGGCGGAGACCGCGGACGAGACTACTTACTGCCTGGAGATGTACGGGAAGCGTCCTCTCGCCGTCATGAAGGAACTGGGGTGGCTGGGCAGAGACGTGTGGTTCGCTCATGGGATACACTTCGAGTCGGAGGAGCTGGCCCTCCTGGCCGAGACGGGAACCGGTATCGCTCATTGTCCCACGTCGAACATGCGCCTGTCTTCCGGAGTGGCGAGGCTGCCGGAGATGCTCGAAAGAGGGGTCCGTGTGGGACTCGGCGTGGACGGCAGCGCCAGCAACGACACGTCAGACATGCTCGGCGAGCTGAGAAGTTGTCTTCTCGTGCAGCTCCTGACACACGGCCCGGACGCCGTGTCGGCCGAGCGCGTGGTCCGGCTGGCAACGCGCGGAGGGGCCGACATCCTCGGCAGGGACGAGATCGGTTCGATCGAGGTGGGGAAGGCCGCGGATATCATCGCGATCGATATGTCCCGCCTGGGCTACGCCGGGGCGTTCTCGGATCCTCTTGCTGCCGTCGTCTACGCCGGGCTCGACCACAGGGTCGACTACACCATTGTCAACGGCGAGATCGCGGTCGAGCGCGGGAAGCTAGTCAACGGTGACGAGGCGGAGATAGCCGCCACCGCCAACGAGGCCTCCGTCAGGATGCTCGAACTCGCGGATGTCGAGACGCCATGGCCGCTTCGTCCGCCTCCACGGTAGGTCCTTCCATCCCCATCTCGGTGGCTGCTGTCGCTGCCGACCCCGTCCGTCAGAGAGCGACCGCCCATTGAAGTAGGCGGTCGATTGTGGTATGATTTGCACATAAGGACAATCCCGCCGCGCGAGATCACCACTTCCCCGGTGCTCGCCGCGAGTGCTGCAGCGACCTCCTGAGAAGAAGGTCCGGATGAGAGCTTCCATACTACTGCCGATCGCCGTTGCCGTGGCTCTCCTGAGCTCCCAGTCCGCCGTGGGAGCGGGCGAGGAGTGGGTCGAGCGATACGACGGCCCCGCGAGCGACTGGGACCAGGCATTCGCCATCGCCGTCAGTGAGGCAGGTGTCTTCGTCACCGGCTCCAGCTACGCCGCCGGCCCCAACATCAACTACGCGACGGTCAGGTACGAGCTGAATGGTGGCTTCGACTGGGTCGCCACGTACGACGGCCCGGCCGGCAGCACCGACTGCCCCGCTGACATCGTTGCGGACGACTCGGGCAACACCTACGTGACCGGGAAAAGCGAGGGAGACGGGACCTTCCTGGACGTCGCGACTGTCAAGTACGATGCCGAGGGCGGTGAGGTGTGGGCGGCGAGGTATGACGGGCCCGCCGGCCACTGGGACGAAGGGGTTGCCATCGCCCTCGACGACTCTGGGAACGTGTATGTCACAGGCAAGTGCAGTCCCGCCATCGGGTACAGCGACTACGTGACGATCAAGTACGGCGCCGACGGCAGCGAACGGTGGGCGGTGGCCTACGACGGTCCCGTCGGCTCGACCGATATGGCGTGCGACGTCGCCGTTGACGGAGAGGGGTACGTGTACGTGACAGGCGAGAGCGTGGGGGACGGAACCAGCCGGGACATCACCACCATCCGGTACACTCCGGACGGCACCGAGGACTGGGTCGCGCGGTACAACGGCCCCGGGAACTCGCTCGACCAGGCATGCGCGATGGCCCTCGATGACAGCGCGAACGTCTACGTGACGGGCACGAGCCACAGCGGGGACGCGGACATCGTCACGATCAAGTACGACTCGGATGGCAACGAGAAGTGGGCGGTGCTGTACGATGGCCCCTCGAACCACAACGACTACGGCTTTGACATAGCTGTCACAGCCTCCGGGCACGCTCGTGTGCTCGGCGAGAGCTACGACACGGCCTCCGGTTTCGACTGGGTCACCATCAGCTACACTCCCGACGGGATCCAGTCATGGTTGGAGAGATACGATGGTCCGGGTGGCGGGAACGACCAGCCGTCGGCCATCGCGGTGGACGGCGACGGCAAGGCGTACGCAACCGGATACGTGCAGAGCGGATCTCTGACTACCGTGAGGTACGGACAGTCGGGAGGTCTGGAGTGGATGGCGACATACGACGGGCCTTCGGAGGTCCAGGACATCCCGCATGATATCGCCGTGGGCGCGTCCGGGTGCGTCTACGTCGCGGGCGAGAGCTACGATTACGCCACCGGCTACGATTTCGTCACCCTCAAGTACGACCCGGCGACGGGTGTCGCACACGACGAAGAGGTTGGCACAGGCGTCCGGTTGTTCCCGGCCTCACCGAACCCGTCAGGCGGAAGTACCGAGATAGCGTTTGAGCTTGCCGCCGCCGTGCCGGGGGCGACGCTCGCGGTCTACGGTGTGGCGGGGGATCTCGTGAGCGTGATCCTGGACGGCCCGGCGGTCGCCGGACCGCGCAGCGTCACGTGGGACGGGACCGACCGGCACGGCTCGCAGGTGGCGGCCGGTGTCTACTTCGTCAAGCTCACG
>JAUWLR010000162.1 GCA_030613615.1 Candidatus Eiseniibacteriota bacterium | reverse complement strand
CCTCAAGAACCTCTGCGATGCGTCGAGCAAGCGTGGTCTTCCCCGAACAGCTTGTCCCGACGACCATGATACGTTCCAAGCTTGGTCGCTCACCTCCTGGTGCCCCCGAATGTCGCGGCGGCCGGATGACGGACCGCGTATCGGCCGCGAGCGTGGTATGGAAGACAGCCGATTCCCCTCTGTCGCTCAACCGTCCATCGGGACGGGTGGTGGCTCCCACAGCTCGACCCGATTGCCGTCAGGGTCCATTACCCACCCGAATTTGCCAAACTCCGACTCTTCTGTCCTTGTATCTACATTGCAGCCCTCCGCCCTGAGGGCATCCAGGACTGCATGCAGGTCCTCTACTCGATAGTTGACCATGAACTGCGCCTTGCTCGGGTCGAAGTACGGCGAGGATTCGTCGAAGACGCTCCAGATTGTCGTTCCATTGGGGTTAGGGTTGTCAGGCGTACTCCACTGGAATACCATTCCACCCCAGTCTTGGATATCCATTCCCAGGTGGGTTCGGTACCAAGCCTTGAGTTCCTCCGGGGTATTGGACTTGATGAAAATCCCACCGATTCCGACCACTCGTTTCATTTGCTGCTCCTGCGTAGGCTAATTATGTAGCTGCATGCGTCCTCGAGCGTCCCAACGGTGATGCGACCACCGACCCGGCCACTACATAGAGCGCTACCAGCAACAGGGAACCACCGATGCGGTGATCGCCTGGGGCGAAGTGGGCCACGTTAATCCCAATGTGCACGACGCGCGACACCAGGAACGCAACGAGAAGCCAACGACTCCAGGGAATCCCACGCCAGGTCAGCACGCAGAACACGATGAGGCCGACAGAGTTCACGATCATCGGGATTTGCTCTGCGGCTCCCTCCACAAAGAGCATCACGACTAAGAATGTATCGAGCACCAAGACGAGTGACAGCACTAGCCGCAACGGCCACTTGGGGAGTCGCTTCTCTTCCGCATCCGGCAATTGTCACCTCCTGTCGTGCGTGCGGTCCACCTAACTACCATTCGCCAGCGGGCCGGTCAGCCGGCAACCTGCTTGTGTTCCTCTAGCGCCCCTTCAATCGCGCACGCAACCGATTCCAGGAACTCCTTATCCTCGCTGACCAGGCCAGGTATGCGTCCTTGCGCTCCCGCCAAACGAAGCTCGTACTTCCTCCCGAACGCGCCTGCTAGCCCTAGTATCCCTACTGTGAGAAAGATCAGTGACAGGATACCGATACCTTCCAGTGTGTCAATCGCGAGCGCACACGAGCCAAGCAGACCGACGGTAGCCATGGAGGCGAATAGCTCCCAGTACTTGACTCGTTTGGCCTTAACACGGGCAGAGGAGATGCTGGTCAGCGGAATGCTGCGCCCTCCGAGATTCACACGGAGATTCGTGACCATAACCCCGCCTTCCTCGAAGAGCGGCCGCTCCACAATCACGCTTGCTTTCTGACCTGGAAGCGGCTGAACGCTACCACAGTAGCGACACTTGATGGCCGCGTCCTGTATCTGTTCTGCGCACAGGGGGCATGTCTTCACGGATGCCGCTCCTCGAGATATCCCCGTTTTCCGCAAACTCTCCATCTACGCAGTCCGTTGGCTAACGGACCGCGTATAACCCGCGAGCGTCAAGGGTGGCGCGGGGTGTGCTGGCGACGCGAAGCGGAGCCCCCCCTTGCAGACGCCGTGACAGCCAAGCTCGGCGGCGGCATACGCTAGTTAGGCCGGGGCAAGATAGGTGGAAGACTGCCCGACTCTCACACGGCTCGGATACGTGTCGACACCGGTTCATTCTGTCCGCTGCTGGTCGGTCCAGGGTATCCACTGACCTCAGTGTGTGAGGTGCCCCGTCGGCTACACCAGGAACCCGGCCTTGCCCGCTCACGCCTCCACCCTGATGTGCCCAGCTCCCTCTCCCGTCACGCGGCCGATGCACGCCACGCCTGTCACTCCCCGCTGTCCCAGCCCCGCCAGCAGGGCATCGGCCCGGTCCTCCGGCAGGCTGATCAAGAGCCCGCCCGACGTCTGGGCGTCCGCCAGGATGAGCTGCCCCACACGTGACACGCCCGACGCAAAGGTCACGTGATCCGCCACGTGCGCGAGATTGTTGAGCGTGCCGCCGGGGACAGCGCCCGCGCTAGCCAGGTCCCACGCCGCAGGCAGCGTGGGCACTGCGCCCGCAGAGAGCGTCACATCCACGCGGCTCCCCGCTGCCATCTCCCGCAGGTGACCGAGGAGCCCAAAGCCGGTGATGTCGGTACAGGCGTGAGCCCCGACATCGAGCATCACTTGAGAGGCCGCGCGGTTCAGCGTAGCCATCAGCTCCGCGGCCTCGTGGGCGACAGCCTCGTCGGCCAATCCGCTCTTGACCGCAGTGGAGATGATTCCGAGGCCGAGCGGCTTCGTGAGGACGAGTGCGTCTCCCGGCCGCGCAGTGTCATTGCGGAGCACTTCGCCAGGATTGACGACGCCGGTGACCGCCAGACCAAACTTGGGCTCGGTGTCTTCCACCGTGTGCCCGCCGATGACACTGATCCCTGCCTCGGCCGCCTTGTCGAGCGCCCCGCGGAGGATCTGTTCAAGCACACGCATCGGAAGCCGCTTGTCCGGGAACCCAACAATGTTCAGTGCGAAGATTGGGCGAGCGCCCATAGCGTAGATATCAGAGAGCGAGTTCGCAGCTGAGATGGCACCGAACATATAGGGGTCATCCACGATCGGCGTGAAGAAATCCACTGTCTGGACGATCGCGAGTTCCTCGCTGACGCGATAGACAGCCGCGTCGTCGCAGGTATCATTTCCGACCATCACTGCGGGATCAACTGAGGGTGGAAGGGCAGCCAGAACCTCTTCCAGTAGCTGAGGCCGCAGCTTGCACGCGCAGCCAAGGCCGTGCGTGTAATGTGTGAGCTTGTACTCGCCCTCTTCTGACACGACGGGCGCCACAGCTGCGGCTCCTTCCGGCCGAAGGCGCCGCACTGCATCGACGACGATCCCGACTGCCCGATCGATTTCCTCCCCAATCGTGCCTCTGCCGACAGAGAACCGGACCGTGCCCATCGCCCATTCGATCGGCACGTTCATTGCCTCGAGCACTACCGAGACATCTATGTCATCCGCGTGGCAGGCCGCCCCCGCCGAGGCAGCCACCTCCTCGCCGATCTCCGACAGAAGCGTGTTCGCCTCGATGCCGCGGAAGCTCAGGCTCAGAGTATTGGGAAGACGGTTGTCGGGGTGGCCATTCAACTTGACCGCGTCTTCACCCAGCTCTCGCAGCAAGGCGTGGTGAAGCCGATCCCGCATTGCCAGGAAGTGCGCCGCGTTCTTCTCCAAGCCGCCGTCCGCCAGCTCGCAGGCTTTGCCCAAACCGACGATCTCGAGGACGTTTTCGGTGCCGGGCCGACGATCGCTCTCATGATCCGCGCCGTGCAGCTGCTTGGCAAGCTCGGTACCGCTACGGACGTACAGCGCACCGACGCCTTTGGGAGCGTAGACCTTGTGCCCGGCGATGGAGAGCAGATCAACCCCCAGCGCGTCAACGTCCACCGGTATCTTGCCCACAGACTGGGCGGCGTCCGTGTGCATCGATGCGCCAAAGCGGTGGGCGATCTCGGCAAGCTCGGAGATCGGCTCGATGGTACCGACCTCGTTGTTGGCGTGCATCACTGTCACGAGTGTAGTGTCCGGGGTGATGACTCGTTCCAGGTCGGCAGGATTGACGAGACCGTGCTCATCCACCTGCAGAACCGTCAGGCGGAAGCCCTGAGCCTCCAACCATCTGCAGACCTCCATGACCGCCGGGTGCTCCACGGCCGATGTGATGACATGGTTGCCTTGCTCCCGGCGAGCGAAGGCCGCACCCTTGATGGCGTAGTTGTTACTCTCCGTTCCACCGCTCGTGAAGACCACCTCTGCAGCTTGGCAGCCGAGGAGCGCCGCCACCCGGGCACGGGCAGACTCAACGGCTCGCTTCGCAACGACGCCGTAGGGGTGACTGCTCGACGGATTCCCGAACTCCTTGTAGAGGTAGGGCTCCATCGCCTCGGCTACCTCCCGAGCGATCGGCGTAGTGGCGTTGTAGTCAAGATAGATGGGGTTCATGTCACCGGCCCGTCAATCACGATGAGGGATCCAATCATTCCTCTCCCGCATGATACTACACAGGCTGTCATCGCGCTCGGCCGGAAGCTGCACTTCACGTCTCGCGCGTCGGGACCGATGCTTCACCTTCGCCAGCTACTGCAGAGAGTTGAAGCCCGGGCTGCCCCATCTTGCCCTCGGCCTAACGGACCGCGTATCAGCCGCGAGCGTTAAGGCTGGCGCGGCGGGTGCCTCGGGCGCGTCAGCGCCCGGTGCAGTCGACGTGACAGCCAAGCTCGTCGGCTGCATACGCTAGTCGTATGCTGTTCACAGACCTTCCGGACTCGATGTGTGTGGGGAGAGTCCTTTGGCCACTGCGGTGTTCGGCCTACTATCTCCAGAGGTCGAAGGAGGGCGTATACGCGCTAGTGTGGAGCTGTTTGTGCAGCTGCCACGAGCCTAACATTGCCCCCCTTCACCTCTGTGGGTGGCTCCGATTTAGAGGATTGGTGGGACCGGATCATCGGTCGCCCCGTATCAAGCGCGACACTGGCTGAACCCCAACCCGGAACCCGCGGAGGTCGAAGGAACTCGACCGAAGTCACTGTCCTTCCCCCACCTCTCTAGAAAGGAGCACCTCCTATGGCTCTCATCGTCGGCATCGACCTCGGACGTAAGAGCGCACACGACGCCGTCATCCTCAGACGCGATACGGGACTCGAGACCGGACGAGGCTTCCGCTTCAC
>JAUWLR010000246.1 GCA_030613615.1 Candidatus Eiseniibacteriota bacterium | reverse complement strand
GTACATCAACCCCAACCATGCGGGTCCCGACGGCGAGTACATCGCGACTCTCTTCGAGGTCGTCAGACTGCCTTCCGAAAAGCGGCCGGACTGGATGGAATAGGCTACCGCTCCACACCGCTCGTCAACCCCGCCACGATCCTTCTCTGGAAGAGCGCGACCAGCGCGAGAACCGGGAGTACGCTCACGACCGTGGCGGCCGCGATCGTCGCCCACGGCAGCTCGTGCAGCCCCGCGAAGAGCGCCAGTGCGACCGGGACCGTTCGCGACTCCGGAGTTGACGTGAGTATCAGCGCGAAGAGGAACTCGTTCCACGCGAATATGAAGATCAGCACCGCAGCCGTGAACACGCCGGGCGCGGCGAGCGGCAGTATGATCTGGAAGAACGCCCTCGCCGGCGTGCACCCGTCCACCATGGCCGCGTCCTCCAGGCTCGTGGGGAGCGTCGAGAAGAAGTGTGTGAGGATCCACACGGCCAGCGGCAGCGACAGCAGCGTGTAGGGGAGGACGAGAGCCGGGTAGCGGTTGATGAGCCCGAGCCTCGCCATGCCGAGGTAGAGCGGTCCTATCATGCCGATGGCCGGGAAGATGGCTAAGCCCAGAAAGACCGCCATTATCAGATTCTTGCGTCTCACCTTCAGGCGGGCCAGCGCGTAGGCCGCCGGAGCGCCGAGCGCGAGGGTAAGGAGCGTCGTGAGGGACGCCACGACGAAGCTGTTCGCGATGTTCCGCGGAAACTGGTTGACCTCGAAGACCGCCCGGAAGTTCTCGGACACGGCCGGGTCGGGGAAGTAGTCGAGCGGCCTCTTGTACAGCGCGTTGGGCGACGACAGCGCGACGTTCAGGATCCAGTAGAGGGGGAACAGGCACGCGACCACGAGCAGCCCCCGCGCGACCCACAGCCACAGTGTCTTTCCCCGGAATCGTCTCACCGCGTTTCCCCTGATATCCGCATGAACCGGATGAGCCCGAGGCTCAGTACGAACACGATGGCGAAGAGCGCTACCGTCATCGTCGAGCCGTAGCCGAGGTCCCCGTACCTGAAGAGGGTCTTGTAGATGTAGATGGAGAGCGTCTCGGTGCGCGACGCTCCGCCCGTCAGCACCCAGATCAGGTCGAAGACGCGGAAGGCGTCCATCGTTCTGAAAAGCACCGCGATGGCGATGAAGGGCCTGAGAAGTGGAAGCGTGACGGAGCGAAACACGGCCCAGCGTCCGGCCCCGTCCAGCGCGGCGGCCTCGTAGTACTGGTTGGGGATCGACTTCAAGCCCGCCAGCAGAATGATGGCGACGAAGGGGGTCGTCTTCCACACGTCGGCGAGAATGACCGACGTCATCGCAAGCCTGGGCCCGAGCCATACGATGGGTTCTCCCATCAGGCCCAGTCGCTCGAGGATGGAGTTGACCAGTCCGATCCGGTCGTTCAGAAGCAGCGACCACATGGTCGCCGCAACGACCGTGGGGAGTGCCCATGGTACCATGAGCGACGAGTTCATCGCCGTCCGACCCCGGAGCACCCTGTTGAGGACCAGCGCCGCCGCGAGACCGAGGACCAGCTCAAGTCCGACGGAGACCACCGTGAAGTACGCAGTGTGCCCCAGGTCCTGCCAGAAGACCCCGTCGGAGACGAGCCGCGCGAAGTTCGAGAGCCCCGCAAACCCCCGCTCGTCCGCGAACTTCAGATTGAACTTCGTGAAGCTCAGCGCGAACTGGCTGAGCACGGGGAACGCGCCCAGGACCACCACGAACGTGAGCGCGGGCGCAAGAAGCCAGAATGCGAGACGTGCTCTCTGCCTGGCGTTCATCGTGCTCCCCGTTCCTTCCCCCGTGTCCTACCCGGCCATGATCTCTGCGAGTTCCCTCACCATATCAGCGGCGGCCGCACCGGGCTCGATCTCGTACGTGAGGGCCCGATGGACGTTCTCTTGGATGATGTCCGACATGCGCGGGTAGTGAGGAGACCTGGGTCTGTTGCGCGTGTTCTGGAAGACCTCGGAGAAGCTCGCGAAGTGAGGATTCGCCGCCAGGACGTCCGCGTCCTCGTACGTGCTTCTCAGCGTAGGCAGGTAGCCGCCCTCGATCGCACGTTCTTTCATCGACCTCTCGCCCGTGACGAAGCGCAGGAAGTCCAGCGCCTCGTCCGGATGCTCGCTGTAGATCGACAGAGCGATGTTCCGGCCGCCTATCGTCGAGTAGCTCGTCTGTCCCTCCGCGTGAGGCAGGGGCGCGATGCCGGCCAGCCCTTTGATCTTCGATCCCTCGCCCTCCGCCATGCTCCATACGTACGGCCAGTTCCGGAGAAAGAGCGACCGGCCCT
>JAUWLR010000196.1 GCA_030613615.1 Candidatus Eiseniibacteriota bacterium | reverse complement strand
CGATGATGTGCCACCAGTCACCCGCCGCCGGGGGGACCGTGGGTTCGCAGAGACCGATGCCGTCCTCACAGTCGTCGTAGAAGTACACCTCGCCGGTCGCGAAGTCGTACACCCTGATGTTATCCACGTGAAACGCGCCGCCATCGGAGACATAGAGGCCGTCCTCGTCAGACCACGCACCGTCCGATATGAACCGGAATCGCACACGCACCGGATCTCCGAACCCGGACAGGTTGAATCCGTTGTCACCGCAGTCCTGCCAGCCACCGCTCGACCCGCTGTACCCGCTGTTCAGATTGACCCATGTGCCGGTGCTCTCGCCCTGCACCCACGTGAAGTCGCAGTCGAGTTCGGAGTCGTGGCGAAAGGCGAACGTGAGCACCGGGAGAGCGGGGTCTCTCTGTGCGCGGTCTCGAGCGGGGTCCGCGTCCGCCCGAAACATGGCCTTGATCCCGCCCCAGGACACCTCCTCGACCGGTGCGCCACCGAGATGGATCGGGGGAAGCTCCAATCGCTGATCCCATGCGTTCCCGTAGCCGTCTCCGCCGGCGAAGGAAGGGTCCAGCGTGCCGCACCAATACGAGTACGAACCGCTCGGATGTGCATAGTAAGAGTCGATGTGGAATCGTGGTTCAACGTCGGCGGTCAGATCACGGTGAGTCCACCCACCCTCGCCGCTCTCAATGTCATCGTACCATAACAGCACGCGCTGACGGGTGTGTCTTCCGGTCGGCTCGGTGTAGGACGGTCCTGCGGCGCGAATGTGACTGGTTGAAGCGGGACAAAGGGCCGGAAGCAGAAGAGCGATTATACACAGGAGCGCGCCATTGAGCCTCATTGCTGCCTCCCTCGGTCTGTCGGTTCCGCACCTCTATCTGAACATTGCCTTCAGCCTGCCCCAGCTGCTCGGTTCCACCGTTGGGACCTCGGCGTGGAGGATGAAGCGCAGCGTGGTCGCGAACGCGCCCGTGAGATCAGTGTGCACTACCTGCGTGGCGTGCGGAGGGGAAGTACGAAGACGCGCGCACCATCTGCGCGCACTCATTATACCACTTGGTGTTCATTTCAGCAAGTGCGCACGGGAACTCCCGTGGTCGCCGCCGAAGGCGCGCGCCTCGTGCGCCCTGGAAACGAAGCTCCCTCCGCAACGCCGCCCCGGCCGCGTCGCCTAGAACTCCAGCTTGCTGGGCATCCCCTTGACGTAGTCGAGTGGAAACGTCACGACGATGCCCCGGCCTTCCTCCGCGAGGTCTCCGACTATCTCCTCGAGTCCGGCGACGAAGCGCTCGACGGCCCCTTTGTCGATCGACAGGAGGAATATGTGGCCGAACGTCTGGCCCTCGGTGAAGACCCTCGAGAAGTCTGAGAACAGCGGGACCTTGGTCAGGAACCCCTCAACGTTGCGTGCATCGAGTACGGTCGCACTGGTGCCACCGACCTCCGTGAAGTACTCCACGACGGCGTCGAAGTAGTCGGGGTCCCGAAGTTCGAACAGCAGCATGCGCTGCTCCTCGGTCGTCGTCACAGCGGTCGCCGCCGTCTCCATCGTCCTGATCCTGTCGTGGATCTCAGCCGGCGACGAGGCCGTGACCAGCAGTTCCGTGAAGGAAGGGTCTGAGAGAAGGCGCGCCACTTTCGCGAGAACCCGGAGATAGTTGCGCGCCTCCTCAGGCGGAGCGACCATGGCGACGACGAATCTGACCGGGAGCCCGTCCACGGAATCGTACTCGATGCCGCGCTTGGACACGCCGATCGCCGCAACGATGCCGGAGAGACCCATTATCTTCCCGTGAGGAATTCCCACTTCCTTGCCCACGCCGGTCGTTGCCGTTTTCTCACGCTCGTTGAGGGCCTTGAGAACGGTACTCTCATCGACGTCCTCGAGAGCCGGGTTCCTCTTCAGGAGAGCGACCATCTCCGTGAAGAGATCTTCCTTGTTGCGTGCCCTGAGGTTGACCTCGATGCTCTTGACCGTGACTGCGTCGGTCAGTTTCATGTTCGTGTTCCTCCGGATGCTGAGCGGCGTCTTGCGGACCCCGATGCCTCAAGGGCATACTTCGCAAGCGGGGGCCCGACGATCTCGTTGACGAGGATCGAGGCGAGGACGATGTTGACCATCTGTCCCATGTACGGCAGATGCGTGAATGCCGCAGTATCTTGAAGTACGAGAATGAGACCGATAGCGACTCCGGCCTGGGGGAGGAGCCCCAGTCCGAGGTACTTCTTCGTGATCGCGGACTCGTGGGCGGCAACTGCGCCGAGGTAGGCGCCACCGTACTTGCCTGCCGCGCGGGCTACCAGGTAGGCGACTCCCAACACGCCCGTTGCCGCCAGTGTGCGGATGTCCAGCTCCGTCCCTGCCAGCGCGAAGAAGGCAGCATAGATGGGGGGTGAGAGAGGTTCGAGGACTCTCATGACCCTGCTGTTTTTCGGGGAGAGATTCACCAGCGCGAAGCCCATCATCATGTTCGCCATGAGCGGCGACACGTGGATGGAGATGGTGATGCCGCTCGTCAACAGGACGAACCCGAGCACGATGACGATGATCTCGTTGTTGCTCTTCCGGTTGACGATCAGCCGGTGGACCACGTATCCGAATAGCAGACCGATCGCCACCGAGACGGCTATCTCGCGCAGCGGGTGGAGGATCATGGCCAGCGGGCCGAGGCCGCCCGCCCCGACGACCATGGCGGACGCGAACGCCATCACAAACCCGAACAGCGTGATAGCGAAGGCGTCGTCGAGTGCCACGACTCCGAAGAGTGTCGATACGAGCGGCCCTCTGGCACGAAGCTCCGTGGCGATGGCGACGGTGGCGGCCGGCGCCGTCGCGGAGGCAATGGCGCCCAGGAGCAGCGCCATCGGGAGCGGCGCTCCGAAGACCCTCAGAGCCACGGCCACTGCCCCGAACGTCGCGAGCAGCTGAACCGTCGTGATTATCAGTATGTTGCGGCCGGTCTTTCTGAGCTTCGCGATGCGGAACTCGGACCCGATGGTAATGGCGATGAGTCCCAGTGCGATGTGTGGAACAGGCGCGAGCGACTCCACGATGTGGTCGGGAACCACGTTGAGGATCGATGGGCCGAGCAGGAGCCCGGCGACTATGTAGCCTGAGATCGTCGGGAGCTTGAGGCGCGCCGCGAACTTCCCGCCGACGAATCCAGCAAGCAGAAGCGCCCCCACACCGAAGATCAGGTTGCCGTGGAGGAGATTCCGCACGCCTATGAGAGCGTCGATCAGGACATTCATCGCAGGATTCTCTGATGGTTTTCGGGTCGCTGCTACCGACAGGCTCGCAGCAGATGGGGGGGATTGTAGCACTCGGGTGGCGAATCCGCCAGCAACACGGGTCCTGGGTTCGATGTGCCGGGATGATGTAATGACAAAACACCAGAGATGTGCTATAATTGAGCTAACAGGTGGGATGCGGGCGGCGGTCGTGCTGAGACTACGCGCGAGTTGCTTCCGCGTGCCTGTCTGAGTGGGCTTGTGTATCACATATGCGCGAATATGAGAGGCGAGTCTGACCCGCACCGGGGGAACCTGTGTCCCGCCGATGCACTCGAGGAGGTGTGCTGTGCGAAAGGCTATGCTGACGTTGGTTCTTGTGTTCCTGCTCCCGGTTCTGGTCCTGGCCGCGGAGACCGTCGCGGTGAGCAGTCACCCGGAGATCGTCTCGGCCCGCATCGTCGAGTCCGATATCCACCGGACGGTTCTGGAATACGATATCGGGAGTTTCACGAGGACCCCGGTCGACATCGACGGAGAGACCTTCTATTC
>JAUWLR010000108.1 GCA_030613615.1 Candidatus Eiseniibacteriota bacterium | reverse complement strand
CACCGAGATGCCCGTGTAGACATTGCCGACCTGGGTCTCGAAAGGCGTACTGAAGACCGGCGGGAACTGGAACATACCCGGGTACAGGCTATCCACGTTGGTCAGCGCGAACGACACGCCCGTGAAACCCATGTCCAGCTCAGTGACGCAGATGTAGGCGCTGAAATATGTGTATGGCACCATCGTATACTGATGCACCGGTGCGCCGGGGTTCTCCTGATCGAAGCTGATGTAGATCTGAACATCGGGGTTGCCGCCCGCGAAAGCAGGCACGCAAAGCGCGGCAACCATAAGAAACGCTAGAGTAGTCCTCATATCACCAACCCCTTTTCTCCACGCATGATGTCTAATCAACACTGGTCCAGCAAACGGTAGTGTTGAACCCAGGCATTGCTCCTCTCAACATCTTGCATTGACCACACGCTCTATCTCAAGTTTGAGTCGGGAAATAGAACGAAAGCCTCAATGCGTGCACATCAACCTCTTCACGATGCCCGTGCAATCCACTTTCGTCGCTCTAGTGCTCGTAGTGAGCGGCAAACACGCTCAGATCGATCGGGTTCACGATGCCGCCACTCCAGTCGTAGTCGCAATCTTCGCTCACCGTCTCGTAATTGCCAGCGAAGACGCTGAGGTCAATGGGCGTCACCGCACCGTCGCCGTCGAGATCGAAGGTGTTGCACCACAGCGTGCCGGGTGCCGTCGTGAGAACGACAGTGTAGATCTGCACGGCGATGCTGAGTGAACCGTACGGCACAGCAGCTGTGCCCTGCGCCGTGAACCTGCACTGCCCGTTGACGTCTGTCTCGGCGTCAAAGCCGTTGATCGCGACGTTGCCGCCCCCGGTGCCCGTGACGGTGAAAGAGATGCTACCGGCCGGGATCCCCACAATCGGGGTCAGGTCGGCGCGAAGCGCGGTCACCGTGATGTATCCGTACGCGGGTCCATCGCCGGCCGGGCAGGTCGTGAGACCCTTCCCGCCATTGTCCATCGTCACGTACGAATCACCCGCACTGGGAATACCAGCTCCGGCGACAGTCACCATGGCCAAGACCAGGCAACCCGCCAGAACGCCCGCCAGTGTTCTTGACATTTCCATACCTCCTTACGTACCACCTAATCCGCTGGGATTGCACGCACTTCAGGGCCCATCGATGACGGACCCACAAATAAACCTCTGAGGCGTTATCTACCTCCTTTCGAGATAGTCCTGCCCACGGTTGATAACATCAGCTACCACCTCAACACTAATGACAATATTAGCACAGCTTGGACTTCTTTGCAAGCACATTCTGGAGAGCCATATGCCTCCGCCGCCGTACCCCTGGGATTCAAAAACCCCCGCAATCCAGGGCCAGACCGCCCATGCTGCCGAATCGCGCGCCGCCCGACCGCCCGGCGGATCCTCTCCTGATCCAGCGTCCACATCACATTGGACAGGCCCAGCACCGCCGTGGTTGCAAGAACCGCTCCCACAGGCTGGCTACAGCGAACGCCCACCCGGGGCGGGCCCGATTTCTCATCCGGTGCGCGTATTATACCACACTGTGCGCGCAGGCGCAAGACCCAGAGGCTCCAAAGCGAGCCACGTTGCGGACTGACCGGCACCCAAGTCGCCCAAAGCGTCCAACTTGCGCCGCCTCGGGCGGTACGTGACAGGGGCCCGCTCCCTAGAGCGGGCCCCTGCGATCACTTCCTGTGGGCCCGACCACCGAAACTGCGCTTGGCCAGGGCTATCGATACAGAGCCTTGATGCCGCCCCAACTGCTATCTTCGACTGGATCGGGGCAGTCGCCCACGGGGCAAACACCTGCGCCGATCGTGCCGTTCTGGAACACGCAGTAGAAATCGACCTCACCGTACGGCTGGTGGCAGTCAACCACCCACCGAGGGAAGGCGGGGTAATCTTTGATCTCGATGCAGATGTCGCCCGCTACGACCGGGAACATGCCCAGTTCACCGGCGATCACAACTTCTTCGTCCCGGCAGGTCCCCGTGGCCACCGAGATGCCCGTGTAGACATTGCCGACCTGGGTCTCAAAGGGGGTACTGAAGACCGGCGGGAACTGGAACATACCCGGGTACAGGCTATCCACGTTGGTCAGCGCGAACGACACGCCCGTGAAACCCATGTCCAGCCCTGTGACGCAGACGAAGGCGCTGAAATATGTATATGGCACCATCGTGTAGTAATGTTCCCTGGCACCATTACCACTCTGATCGAAGCTGATGTAGATCTGAACATCGGGGTTGCCGGCGGCGAACGCGGGCACGCAAAGCGCGGCGAGCGCGAGCGCTGTCAGAACATACTTCATTTTCGTTCTCCCTTCTTCAGGTACCGGTCTCGAGATTCGTGGCGCATCGTTGTCGCTCGTACTCAGCGTTGTCAGTCAGACAGTTTTTTTCCTCACCTCCTTGGCGCATCCCTTCAACGCCCTCATCCTCAAGTCCATGTCCGGTCGGTCTTGTCGGTTGTGGTGGGCGAAACAGGACTCGAACCTGTGACCCCCTGCGTGTAAGGCAGGTGCTCTAACCAGCTGAGCTATTCGCCCGTGTTTCGCCGGTCTCCCGCGAGGGCCGTTCGCGTCTCTTCACCCCTACCATGATACCAATCGGGATGACCACGCAGTAGCCCGCGACCAGGAGAATGGGAGCCAGCGTTATAGACCCGGCGGCCAGAGACACAAAACCGAATGCGATGAGCGCCAGACCACACGCTATGACGATCAGATTCCTGACTCCCGACACGGTCCCTCACAGGTAGAAAAAGCTCGCGGCCTCGGAGTTTTCCTTGTTTCGGCCGCCCACGCCTGCCCGAGGCTGGACGCTATCACCCGCCCCCGGCACTGTCAAGCGAAAACTCCCCGCCTGTGGGCCGTTCCTCAGCACGGGCCGCCCTGTTGCGCGCTCTGATGTGCTCGTCGAAGGTCCGGCTGAAGGTGTGCGTGCCGTCGCCGTTCGAGACAAAGAAAAAGTCCTGAGTGCCGGGCAGCGGATTCAGGACGGCGTCGATCGAGGCGACGCCCGGGCTGCAGATGGGGCCCGGGGGCAATCCGGTGTTTCTGTAGGTGTTGTACGGTGAGTCAACCTTGAGGTCGACGTAGTAGACCTTGCGGCGATAGTTGCCGATTGCGTATCTCACGGTCGGGTCGGCCTCGAGCCGCCATCCGTGCTTGAGTCTGTTGTGGTACACGGCGGCGATCCGGGGACGCTCCCGGTCGATCATGGCCTCGGACTCCACGATGGACGCCAGCGTCAGAACTTCGAGCACGCTCATGTCGATGCTGTCGGCGCGGGCCCTTCTGCGCCGATCGAAGACACGCCTGCTCTCGCTGACCATCTGCACGATGGCCTCGCGCGCCGTCGTACCGATCCGGAACCTGTAGGTGTCAGGGTGGAGGAAGCCCTCGAGTGACGGTGCGGACACTCCGAGGTCTGTCATGAGTTCCGGGTCGTGGACGAGGTCCATGAACTCGGCGGGGTCGATCTCGAGCGCACGCTCAAGGAGCGCGGCGATCTGCGACGCGCGGTAGCCCTCGGGCACGGTCAGATGTCTCCCGGCCACCTCGCCGTACTTGAGGACGAGGATCACCTCCAGTTCCGAGAACTCGGGACCGAACTCGTAGGTCCCCGCCTGCAGGTTCTGGGTCTGTCCCAGAAAGCGGGTCGCGAGGACGAACTTGCCGGGGTCGCGGACGAGTCCGTTCTCCTCGAGGATCAAGGCGATGCGCCTGACGCTGGCTCCCTCCGGGATCTTGATGAGTACGCGCCCGTCCAGCTCGCGCACGGCGAGAAACCAGAAGGCCTGCGTCAGCACACCGAACACGGTGAGCGCGATGACCGACACCAGGACGAGGTCGCGCACGAACCACTTGGCTCGTATGCGGCTCCACAGTGACCTGTCCCGCGGCTCGCGCGGAGTTGCTTCAACGAACTTGCCCCTCATGTTACGTATCCATCCCCCGTCCGAGAGAATCCAGATAGCCCTGGAGTATCACGGATGCCGCCAGCTCGTCGACCCTCCCCTTCCGGTTCCGGGCCGTCTCGCCTCGCTCGTGCATGATACGCATGGCCTCAGCGCTGGACAAGCGCTCGTCGTGAAGAACGACCCGGGCGCGTGTCGCGTCTTCGATGGCCACGGCAAGCTCCCTGGACCTCACCGCCCTCGCTCCGGTGGTACCGTCCATTCTGATCGGATGACCCAGGACCACGACGCGAGCGTCCACCTCATCACAGAGCCGGGCTATCGCGGCAGCGACTCCCCGGTCATCGAGGCCCTTCAGCGTGTCCAGCGGTCGCGCCAGCAACCTGCCCTCGTCGCTGACCGCCACACCCACTCTCACCTCGCCGGGGTCGATCCCCAGCACGCGTCCGGTCTCGCCGTCCGGGTACCTCAAGACCGACAGAAGCGCGGCGAAGTCCGGCGGCATCGGAGAGGACACGCTGACCTCACCCTTCCCCGACGGATGCGGGAAGCATATCTCCCGCGCGTGCAGCGCCTGTCGCGACGCAAGCGCGTTGACCCTCTTCGCCTGACGTCTGTAGTGCGGCGGAACGTCACCATATGCGCTTTTGTCTCCGCCGTAGTCGCTGTCTCCGATGACGGACCTGCGGAGGTGATTCATGTGCACGCGTATCTGGTGAGTGCGTCCCGTCTCGAGCCCGATCTCCAAGAGGCTCGCGAACGGGAACTTCTCCCTGACTCGCCAGGACGTGACAGCCGGCCGACCGTCCGCGACGACCGCCATCCGCTTCCTGTCGGTCGCCCTCCGCCCGACGGGCTCGTCGACGACACCCTCCGCCTCGCGGAAGATGCCCCACACGAGCGCCAGGTAAACCTTCTTGACCTGCCGCACCTGGAACGCCTCGCTCAGTGCCCTGTGCGCGATATCGTTCTTGGCAACGACGATGAGGCCGGTAGTGTCTCGGTCCAGCCGGTGAACGATACCCGGCCTCAGGTGCCCACCGACAGCCGACAGCCCGCCTCCTCGGCCCAGGAGCGCATTGACGAGGGTGCCCGTCATCGAGCCCGGCGCCGGGTGAACGACCATGCCCGCGGGCTTGTCGATCACCATGACGTCATCGTCCTCGTACATGACGTCGAGCGGGATGTCCTCCGGCGCGGCGGCAGGTGCGAGCGGCTCCGTCACGTCCCCTTCGATGACATCGCCGGGGGTGACCTTCGTGGATGGCTTGACGCGCTCGCCGTTCAGCGTCACCAGGCCATCGACGATGATCTCCTTGGCTCGTGTCCGGGAAAGCTCGGGGGCGTGAGTGCCCAGGTAGTGGTCCAGTCGGTCCTGCGGGCCGTCCTCGGGCACGATCAGGACGATGTGCCTGCTCATTGACCGTCTCCCACATCAGGCTCGGCCTCACGACCGCCGGCCACGCCGCCGAAGAAAACGAGGCTGATGGCCAGGAGGGTCACACCGATGGTGATCGCACTGTCGGCGACGTTGAAGGCCGGCCACCTGTAGCCGCTGCCGCCGATGTCTATGAAGTCGATGACCGCTCCGAGGCGGATACGGTCGATCAGGTTCCCCGCCGCCCCGCCCAGAATCAAGCTGAAGGCGAGTCGCTCGACTCTCCGCCCCCTGGCGATCTGTTTCGCGAGCGCCGCTATCGCCAGCGCGGCAACGAAGGAGACCACGATGAACCAGTTGCCGCGTCCGCGGAGCAGACCGAAGGCGCCGCCGGTGTTGGACGTTCTCGTCAGCCGAACGATCGAGCCGACAACGTCGATCGACTGGCCCATCTGCATGGCATGCACAACCACCCTCTTCACCACCTGATCCAGAGCGGTGATGACGAGGGCGGTCGAGAAGAACCACAGCTGAGCCCGGGGCAGCGCTCCCCGGTTACTGCTCGAGGGACCCATTCTCCTCAGCCTTCTTACACTCGATGCACAGACGCGCGTGAGGCACGACGTTCAGCCGGGCCTTCTTGATCTTCGTCCCGCAGGCGCAGCAGACGCCGTACGTCCCGTTCTTGAGACGCACCAGGGCCTCGTCGATGTGGTAGAGCAGCCTGCCTTCGGCCGAGGCCATGTGATACGCCTTCTCCCGCTCCTCCGCGTCACTGGCCTGGTCGGCCATGTGGACGGAGTAGGCGGACAGATCGCCCGCCGCGTCGCGTTGGGACTCACTGAAAATCTTGTCCTCGAAGTAGCCGAGCTCCTTCAGAAGCTTCAGGCGCTCTTCGATCAGCCTCTCCTCAAAGTGCTTGGTATCCCTCTTGTTCAACTGTCACCTCCGACATGCGAGCTCCGGGATCACCCCGAGCTACCACGTTCGACTCGCTCGACGGCAATCCGCGCCCACTCGCCGTTCACGTCCCACTCCCTCTCGAGCTCGCCTGCTTCCGCTCCCTCCGTGATGCTCACGGCAAGTGTCTCCGCGGCGACTCGGGATGCGAAGCGTTCCATTGCTGCCTTCAGTCTGTCGCCGGCCTCGTACGTGACGTTGATCCTGTCTGTCACATCGAAGCCCGCTTCCTTGCGCATGAACTGGATCTTGTTGATCATCTCGCGGGCGAATCCCTCGTCCACGAGCTCGTCCGTGAGTGTGGTGTCGAGCGCGGCCGACAACTCCCCGTCGCTCTGCACCGCGAACCCCTCGCGCCCCTTCGTACTTATCTCAACGTCGCCCAGCTCGACCACAGCCGCGTCGTCACCGACGCTGACGCTGACATTCTCCCCGGCCTTCAACCTGGCCACGTCGTCCTCCGGCATGCTTCGAATCGCCTCCGCGACCTGGTTGACGTTCTTGCCGTGCTTCGGGCCAAGCGCGGGGAAGATAGGCGAAGCCGTGAGCCTCGTCAGCTCCTCGGCGCCCGCCCATTCCATCTCCTTGACGTTCAGCTCCGCCAAGATGAGTTCCCCGAGCGCGGTCACGCCGGCGCGATCGGCCTCCGCGACACCAGCAACGAGGAGCCTGGCAAGAGGCTGACGGATCTTGATGTTCGACACGTTCCGAGCGGCGCGGCCCAGCACGACCACCGAGCGCGCGATGTCCATCGACGACTCGAGCTTGCTGTCGATGGCAGCCTTGTCCGACTCAGGGAACGCGCACAAGTGCACGCTCGAAGGCGCATCATTGTCTCCCCCACCGCGCAGCCGCCCGTAGATGGCCTCGGACAGGAAGGGCGCGACCGGCGCCATCGCCGTTGTCGTGGCGAGCAACACCGCGCGCAGTGTCGAGTATGCGGCCTTCTTGTCCTCGTCCATCTCGCCCCTCCAGAACCTGGCGCGCGACAGACGCACGTACCAGTTGGAGAGGTCCTCAAGGACGAACTGCTGCAGCTTCCTGACCGCCTTCGTGATGTCGTAGCCTTCCATGTCGGCGGTGACAGCAGCGATCGTCGAGTGACAACGTGAAACTATCCACCTGTCGATGGTCGGCCTGTCCTTCAGAGGTGCGAAGTGCTCATCCGGGTCGTAGCCGTCTATGTTCGCGTAGAGCGCGAAGAAGCCGTACGTGTTCCTGAGCGTGTCGAGCACTTTGCTCGTCACTTCCTTGACGCCGCTCACGTCGAACCTTGTCGGGACCCACGGCGGACTCGTCGACATCAGATACCAGCGGAGCGCGTCGGCGCCTTGTTCCGCCATGATCTGGAAGCTGTCGACGACGTTGCCGACCGACTTGCTCATCTTCTTGCCGTGCTCATCCAGGACCATGTCGTTGACGACGCAGCGTCTAAAAGATGACGTTCCGGATATGATGGTCGAGATCGCCAGCAGCGAGTAGAACCATCCCCTGGTCTGGTCGACGCCCTCGGCGATGAAGTCCGCCGGGAAGCTTCTCTCGAACTGTTCCACATTCTCGAAGGGCCAGTGCCACTGCGCGTACGGCATGCTGCCGGTGTCGAACCAGCAGTCTACGACCTCCGGCGTGCGCGTCATCACGCCGCCGCACTCGCCGCACGTGAGCTTCACGTCGTCGACGGCGGGTTTGTGAAGGTCGACTTCATCCGGGACCGTGCTCCCACCCCGCTCGCGGAGTTCCGCGATACTACCGATGGCGTCCCTCTGCTCGCACGCCTCGCAGACCCAGATGTTCAGCGGCGTGCCCCAGTAGCGGTCGCGCGAAACGGCCCAGTCGACGTTGTTCTCGAGCCAGTCGCCGAGCCTGTTGGCGCCGATCTCACGCGGGTGCCATTTGATCTTGGCGTTGTTCGCGATCATCTCACTCTTGAACTGCGTCGTCCGCACGTACCACGAATGCCGCGCGTAGTACACGAGCGGCGAGTCGCACCGCCAGCAGAAGGGATAGGTGTGCGTGACGGTGGCGCTCTTGTAGAGGAGACCGCGCTGTCCCAGGTCCTCGGTGATGAGCGGGTCGGCGTCCTTGATGAACATCCCGGCCCACGGCGTCACCTCGGAGGTGAAGCTGCCCGTGTCGTCGACGGGCTGGACGAACGGCAGGTCGTGCTCGACGCCAGCGCGGTAGTCGTCCTCGCCGAACGCCGGCGCCGTGTGGACGATGCCCGTGCCGTCCTCGAGCGTGACGAAGTCCCCGCCGATCACATACCAGGCCTTCTTGTCGACGGGCACGAACGTGTAGAGGGGCTCGTACTCCTTGCCGATGAG
>JAUWLR010000089.1 GCA_030613615.1 Candidatus Eiseniibacteriota bacterium | reverse complement strand
CCGGGCCCGCGGCCCTGAGCGCCTCCGTCGACGCCGCTCCGTCCCACGTCAGGGGAACCTCCGAGATCACTCTTCTGAACTTCTGGTTCGCCGAACGCGGGATGTCGTCCATCTGTTCGACCTTGATGTTCACGGTCCGCCCCAGTCTGACGCACAGGTTCCGGACCAGCTCGTCGGTCTCCTCGTTCGTCAGTTCGCGGTCCGTGGCTATTCTCGCCGTGTAGTCGGTGAGCGTGTGCTGAACGAACTGTGATGCCTTGATCCCCTCGACGTACATGAACGGTCGCAGGATCATGAGAGCGGGAAGCAGGCGTCCATCCGGCGTACTGATGATGTCGCCCTGTCTCGTCGCGACCAGGCCCATGAGCGGCAGACCGCGGCCGCACGTGCACATCTCCGTCGACAGTGACGCGACGTCGCCCACGTCGTAGCGAAGCAGCGGCATCGCCATGTTGTGCAGGCCCGTGCCCACGAGCCGGCCGGGAGTGCCGGGCTCAACGGGGTTCCCGTCGCCGTCGACGATCTCGCAGATGCCGTGTTCCTCAAAGAGGTGGTGCCCTTGGTGATGGTCGCACTCGGCCGAGTACACCACGCGCTCGGCCTGGCTGTATCCGTCGAAGACACCGCACGTGAAGCGCTCGGAGATAACGCGCCTGTCGGGCTCGTGGAGGGGCTCCGCGGTAGTGAAGACGCACTTGAGCGGAAGGTGGTCTCCGGTGCTCTCGAGATACCGCGCGAGCACGGCGGCCATCGAGGGGTACGTGTCGAGCGCAACCACACCCGCGTCCCTCAGCGCCCCGATGTAGTGCGGCAGGTTGTCCAGGGTCAGGTGGTGCGACGACATCAGCATCTGGTTCCAGCCGCGGTTGAAGCGCCAGAACGGCGGGCTCTTGCGCTCCGGCGCCATTATCAGCTTGCCCAGGAGCGTCGCGTAGGGCTCACCGAACTCGAACCCGGCCCATCGCCTGGCACGCCACAGGCACGCGTTGTTGACGACGTCGACGGTACGATCCCAGTAGAAGTTGACCGCGTCGCCGGTCGTCCCGGACGTGAAGATCTTCCTGATGCGGCGACGGTCGACCGCGCTCGAGATCATGTCGGTAAGATTCGCCCGGATGACGTCCTTGGTCAGCACGGGTAGCTTGGGAAGGTCCTCGACGCGCGTCAGATCGGATGGGCTGAGCTTGAGCCCGTCCATGAGGCGCCGATAGTACGGCACGGTCTCATACGCGTGCGAGACGATCACACCGAGCCGCTCGTTCTGGTAATCCCTCAGCCTTGCGGCGTCGAAGCGCTCCGACTCGTCGAGAAAGCGGTCCCAGCGCTCGTACTCCGGACCGAAGCGCTCGCGCAGGAGCTTGCGGCCCCTGTACGACACCAGCGCATTCTGGACAAACACCGGGCTCTTCAGGTAGAGCCTCTCCTCAAGGGTATACACGCTTTCCACCCCGGTCGCGTTGATGCCCCCTCCGCCCCAACGAAGGTGCGTTCTTTCTCTCATCTTCTGTGACGCTCACTCTCAAGTCCTGCCGACCAGGCTCTGGCAAACCCGCTCACTCTCAAGTCCTGCCGACCGGGCTCTGGCAAACCCGCTCACCCTCAAGTCCTGCCGACCAGGTCCTGGTAGGCCCGCTCGATCGTCCGCATGTTCCTGGCGGAATCGGCGCGCTCTGTGACGATCTCCCTGTTGAGCCGAGCGGCGTTCGCCAGGAGTTCGTGGTCCCGGCACGCCGTGGTGATAGCCTCGGCGTAGGCGGCGGGGCTCCCGTCCGCCACCAGGAGTCCGTTGCGCCCGTGCTCTACCCAGTGACGGTTGGCCGCGTTGTCACGGACTATGGGGAAGCACCCCGTGGCCATCGCCTCGAGAAGTGACGCCGAGACCCCGTCGGTCCTGACGGCCGAGGCGTAGATGGAGCTTCTGCCCAGAAGCCCGGGGAGTTCCTCGTGCGGCACTCGACCTGGGAACTCCACGACGTCGGCCATCCCCAGCCCGTCCGCGAGCTGCCGGAGATCCTGTGCCGCGTCCCCGTCGCCGACTATGTTGCCTGTCAGCTCATTGACCTCGCTCCGAGCCAGCGCCAGCGCCTTCACGACAACGTCGATCCTGTACCAGTCACACAGGTTCCTCGTAACGATCACCGACGCGGGAACCCGCTCGTTTGCGGCTCCCGGCGAGAAGCGGGTGATATCGATGCCCCTGTGACAGGTCAGGATCCGGTCGGGGTCCGCGCCCAGCTCAATCAGCCGCTCGGTCACGTGAGGAGCCCACGAGTGAAGCAGGCTCGCCCCCCGTATGGCCGTCAGGGCAAACACCCTCTTGGGCAGCGAGCGCCGCGGCGTGATAATGTGCTGTCCCTGCGCCACGACCACCAACGGGCGAAAGCCGGTCCTCGCTCCCACGTAGCCGTAGCTCGCGACGCGGTAGCCCACGAGGACATCCGGCGCTATCTCGCTGACGAGCCGGCGTATGCGCCCTATGCTCCTGAGATACGCCAGCTTCCCCACGGTGTCCTGCGTGCCCGTCTCGGACCCGATGTGGTGAAGCGTGACCGACGGGGCGAACTCCCCCGTCCGGTTCACGGACACGACGTGCACCTCGTGCCCGAGGTCCTCCGCGAAGGCGTTGACCCAGCTCCTCGTGTTCACCGATCCCGCGTCTGCCAGGAAGCAGATCCGCATCGCTTGCTCCAGTTCCTGTCCCACTGCCTTCTCGTCTCCACTGCGAATCCCGACTCCATACGGTCCGGGCGGAAACGGAGACACCCGTCCGACTACTCGCCGTACTGGTACGTGGCCGCTTCGACGGCGGCTCCGGTGGCGCTGAACAGGACGACGTGTCCGTCGACCTGGACTCCCACCATCTCGTCACCCTCGACAAGACCGACGTCCGGCGTGGCCGCGGAGGCATCCGCCACGCACAGAACCGTCAGGAAGAGATGCTCGGCGGCGTTCGCACTCGGCGTTATCTCGAGCCGCCAGGCCCCCATGTCCTCCGTCCATCCCTGCGACGGCGGGTAGTTCGTCCCGTTGACGTCGAACTCATGTCCGGACCCTCCGACCCGGGCGATGCCGGCGTCCGCGGGGAGAACCGAGGTGACGACGAGCTTCGAGCTACCGTTCGTTATCGTGGCGGTGTTCCCGCTGATGGCCGGCTGGTTGACGGAGTGAAGCAGCCAGCGCTTCGTGAACGACGGTGATGTCGCCCTGACCCTGTCCAGGATCACAAAGACATCCGGCTTGAGATACACGATCTCACGCGTGAAGAGCTCCACCTTGGACGAGGAGTAGGCCTCGGTGGCGTCGCCCTTCATGTAGGTGAATGCCTCCGTGTCCTTGAACGCCTCGACCTCGCCGCGATAGTACTCGGGGCCCGAGGCGTCGCCGAACCTGGTCGGTAGCTCCTTCGGCATGATCTGCCCGCCGTCGTTGACGTAGGAACCGAACGTCGACTCGGACGGGTCGTAGATGGTGACCGTGTTGTGGGCTACCGTGCGGGAGAAGTAGTTGAGGTGGTGCGAGGATAGCCCGCCGTCGTAGACACCCGCGTCCAGCGCCAGAAGATCGCTCCCTCGCGCGATGAGGATGTGGTTCTGGTGCGCGTTGGTGTGTCCGGCGTTCATGGCCTCACAACGGAACACGGCGTAGACGTCGTCGCTGCTCTCCGAGTAGTTCCACCCGGAGCGCATGTAGACCGTGCCCATGTCGCTGAAGAACCGCGCGTCCGGAAGCCCGACCGGCGGTTCCGTGCCGACCGACGGGTCGCGGAGAATAAGCAGCTTCCAGCGCTCGTTCCTGTTGATATACCCGAGCCCCACCGCGTCGATCTCAAGAGCCAGCCACTCGGCGACCGGGTCGTCGTACACCGCGGCGAGCGAGTGAAGAACCCGCCTGAGCGAGGCTGCTCCCCAGGTGTGGGCTCCCGAGTCGCCCTGCTTCGAGCCGCTCATGAACGCGCCGCCCCCGGGACCGTTCTTCGCGAAGACGTCGTAGATGAGATACTCCGCCATGTTCTGGAGGTTGCCGGACTGCGCGAACGCGTCCTCGCCGGTGGCCACCTTCCACAGCAGGCAGCCCTGAACGAACGACTCCCCGATCACGGAGAGCGTGTAGCCACCCTCGTAGTACGACCCGTCCCCGGCGATCTCGTCTATGCACGCCAGGACGTAGTCGGGACCAAACGTGTGCTCGCGGTAGAGGTCGCACAGCGTGGTCGCCGCCGTGTCGTGTATGCCCTCGCCGTACAGCGGAAGACCGGGGTATGCGAGGCCCTTGAGCCGTGAGACTTTCGAGTGGTAGTTGTTCGTCTCCACCCAGTTGATGGACGTGGCGAACGCAAGGCCGCTCTCGCCCAGCTCCCACCCGAAGGTCTGGCGCTCCGCGGAGGTGAGATAGCCGTAGCACCAGTCGAAGAAGATGGCGAGCCCAGTGGTGTAGGGACCCTCTCCCTGGAAGCCCTGACCCATCGCGTACTGGGCGATGGTCTTGGCCCGGGCGGCGTAGGCCGCGTCACCCGTCACGAGGTAAATGAAGCTGTAGGTACAGAGGTAGTGGCCGTAGGCGTCGACGCTGCTCAGGGGGAGCGAGTCGTCCATGTGGTCGTCGGCCCAGTTCTTCGGGATGGCGTAGTCCGCGGCCATCGGCCCCGCGCACTTCGCCCTCAGCGCGGCGACGTCCGCCGACGTGACGAAAAGCCTCGGGTGTCCCGACACTACTTCGTATCCCGCGGCGGGCATCGCGACCCCGCACGTGATGACGACGATCAGCGCTATCGCGGTCAGTGCCTTCATGATGTCTGCTCCTTACGCCCCCACTGCGTTGGAAAGGCTGCTCTCATGCTCTATCGCTATGCTCCTGTCGACGAGGCCCGCCAGGAAGAAGTAGGTCCCGGCGATGGAGATGTGTGTGAATCTCTCGCCGAAAATGTTGGCAACGATCAACGCCACCGTGGCGCCGATGAACGCAACAGCCAGCCCCCTCGAAGTCCGCGTCGACGCGACCCTGAGAAGCTCCCGGCCGCTCCGCAAGCACGCGGAGAGCAGCCAGAAGAGCACCACGATCCCCAGGAGCCCCGTCTCGCCCAACGTCTCGAAGTAGAGGCTATGGGCGGAGAAGGGCCTGCTGAGCTCGCCGACCGTCAGGTACGGCACGGCCGCGTACCCGTACCCGATGATCGGGCTCTTCAGTGATTTCCTCGCAACGATGCGCCAGATGTCCAACCTGACGCCGGCCGAGGGGTCCAGCCGATCGCTCGCGTCACCCACCAGCCCTGCCTCGAGCGAGTCCACCGTGGTCTCCGCTACGCGCTCCTGCACGAAGTCGGGCGCCCAGAGCGGAGAGAGGGCAAGGACCACGGCGAACACGACCACCGCCCTCTTGTCTATCAGATACGTGATGACCCCGACCCCGGCCGCGACCCCGACGTAGCCCCCGCGCGACTTCGGTATCATCACGCCGAACCCGGCGAGAAAGGCTGACGCGCCGATGACCCATTTCCTGAATCCGGTGAACGCGCGCGACGTCAGGAAGAGCCCGAAGAGCGCGGACGCGGTCACCGCGAAGTAGGCGCCCAAGTCGTTGATGTCACCGATGGCGCCTCCGATGCGCGCGTCGAATCCGGCGCCGAGGAACTGCCGCACCGCGATCAGTGCGCCGATCGTGGACCCGACGGCAAAGGTGACGAGCAGGCCGCTGATCTGTTTCCTGTTGACCACCACGTTCGCGACGGCGAAGTAGACAACGAAGCCGAGGACTATCTGCCACACCGACTTCATCATCTGGAACCCGTCGTACCCGGGCCCCGGCGGGAAGAGCCAGCCCCTCGCCAGAGAGAAGACCAGAAGGGCGAGATAGGCCGCGACAGGCCCCGAGAGCCGTGTGCGACTGAGTACCCTTTGGCCCTGCATGATCCTCGGGATGATCCAGCTGAGCATAATGACCGCGATCAGGAGGTTGGGTCCGTTGACACCGGGGATGCCCGTTGCGGGCAGCCACTCCCCGATCGGGATCGCAAGCAGCCAGACGTAGAGCGCGAGTCTGGACCTGAAGACGACCAGGAGGAGAACGACGAACCCCACGAGCATCTTTATGATCCGGTGGGGCGCCTGGCCGTAAGTGTAGTGCAGCTTGAAGATGACGTACGCCATGGCGAACGCCAGCAGGGCGGCCAGGACGTAGACCGCCCAGCCGTAGCTGTACTGCGGTACCTCGCTCGGACCCGGAACCGGGGCCGGACGACGTCCGACGCTCCCTGTTGAGCGGGTCGCGCTCATCGTCCCGCCTCCCCCGCGGCCGTTTGTGGCTCGTCGACCACGGACGTGCTGGTCACCTCGTAGACCTCAATGACGGGGTTATGGAACGAGCGCCCGACGCCCCGGTCGATGACGGGGACTTCCCTCTCCGCCGTGAACTTCTCGACCAGCCGCGCGTTCTCGGCGAGCCACTCGGAGAAGGCCCATTCGGTCTCGACGGCCGGCGGGGCCGCGCCCTCCATCGGTCTGTACTGCTGCGCCTTGCTGGTGAGGATGACGTACTGTATTCCCCTCGCATCCATCGCGGATGCGAGCGCGTCCGGCTGCTCCCACGGGTCTGGCAGTCTGAACGCGGCGGCGCCCCAGTCGATCCCGTAGAGTTCGAACTGCGGGGCTCTCTCCCGGCCCACCTCGAGCTTGAGCTCCGCGAGACGCCGCTTGGGGCCCTCCCAGGACTCGACGGCCGTCGTGCTTCCCTCGGCTGATGCGCCGAGCTGCTCGATCGTTGGATTGAGCACCGGCCCGTACGTCTCGATGGCTATCTTCGCGCCCGGCGAGATGGTACCCTCAACCCAGAGCTTCGCCCTGGTGCGCGTGTCCTGCGTCCCGAGAGCGCGATTGAACTCCAGTGACGGCATCGCCGTCAGGAGGACGACGACAAGCGCCGCGAGCGACGCCGCCGCGAGCCTGCCCGGTTTCTTCCACGAGATGAAGACCGTCTCCAGCCCGGCCGCGGCCAGCACGGCGATCGCTGGAAGAGCCGGCGTCAGATAGGTCGAGCGCTTGACAGTGAGCAGACTCATCACCACGAGAACCGCGACCACGTAGCTGACCAGGACCGCTTTCCCGCCCGCTGCCGTGGGACCGACGGGTCCCCGCTCTTCAGTTCCGAGACCCCCCCACAACCGTGACGGCGCGAGACAACCGACCAGCGCCAGCGCCAGCACCGGGTAGCCGATACCCCTTGCAAGCGTTCCCGAGAAGATCTCCGTGACGCCCTGTCCGAACGACTGCGCGAACACGGGCGCGTCCGTGGTCGAGACCATCGTGAACTGCATGACTATGTCACGCTTGAACTCCGGGAAGCTGAGGACGCTGAACGGCGTGCCCACGACGAAGCCGACCACGCCCGCGAACAGCAAACCGACCAGTAACGTGGGTGCGACCCTCCGTCTCGACAGGAGAAAGAAGAACGCCGCCGCGGTCCCCACGCCCGCCAGCGCGCCGGGGTACTTCGCCGAGGCCGCGAGCCCGGCGAAGAGCCCCGAGAGAATGAGCGTTCGGGCGCGACCCGAGCGGCAGGCAGAGACAGACAGAAGGAGCGACACCGACGCGAGGAAGGTCGTGAGCACATCCGGCGTCGCGTAGTGGGAGTCTCTCACGTGCAGGTACACGACCGCCATGACGGCCGCGGACACGAGCCCTGCGAAGCGGCCGTATGCGCGTCGTCCGATGAGGAACGACACCCAGACGGTGGCCACGCCGGCCGCGGCGGACGCCAGTCTGCCAAGCAACCAGAACGGCGTCAGATCGGTCAGGTACTGTCTGACAAGATCCGCCGGAGCAGCGAAGAGACCTGAGAGCTTTCCGATGACGAAGTAGACGCCGTAGACCCCGAACATCTCGTACATGGAGAGCGACGGCCAGCGGAACCAGTGCGGATTGAGGTCACCGGTGCCAAACCCGAGCGAGTGGAAGAGAACCGAACCCTCGTCGGGGTGGTACGGGTGCGGCAGTCCCCAGTCGATCCCCCAGAGGCGGACGCAAGTCGCCACCGCAAGGATCGCCAGCAGAATCAGTATCTCCGCACGCCGACTCATCGAGTTCCTCCACCGGGACCGAAGCAACACCTTCTCTCGGGAACGTCAGCTCCTCGAGATCACAACCACACCCGCAACGATGATGAGAAGCCCCACCACCCTGAGCGCGGAGATCTGCTCTCCCAGGAGCAGCCACGAGGCCACGAACACGATGACGTACGCGAGGCTGACCATCGGGTACGCCAGGCTCAGGTCGACGTTGGACACGACCGCAATCCAGAGGACAGCGCTCACCGCGTAGCACATGAAACCGATCAACACCTGCGGCGTCTTGAGGATCGGGATCAGCTGTCCCCACACGCTCGCCGCGCTCACCTCCCCGTAGATCTGCATCCCCTTCTTCATGACGATCTGGCCCGTTGCGCCGAGCATGACCGCCAGGATGATCAGTGGGATTCCCTTCATGTAGACCCCTTCCGGTGCTCTCGTCGGGACGATCGGCGATCAGTGTGCCGTTGCGTCGCCTCGGTGCCTTATGGCCTTTCGACCGATTGTTATCATCCGCAGGTAGCGCTTGATGGTGTCCGCTATGTTCATCTTGCTCGCGCCGCCCTTGAGGTCGTATCTGAGAACGAGCGGCACCTCGGCCACGCGAGACGGAAGGTAGGCGAGCTTGAGGAGGACCTCGGCCGAGGAGACGAACCCAGTTTCGGTGATGAGACTGTCTCCGTGCACCTCAAGTGCCCGGGCCAGCGTGGCCCCCCGGTAGGCTCTGTATCCGCACGAGTAGTCGCGCGCCCCCTTGACGGGAAGAAAGAGCCTCAGCATCGTGCTCGCCCCCCTGCTCAGAATGCTGCGGAGGAGCGACAGCCCCACCTCCTCCCCTCCCGGTGCGTAGCGGGACGCGATGACCACGTCGTAGCCCTCGTCGAGCCTCTTGAGCATCGAAGGTATGACCGCCGGGTCGTGCGTGTTGTCCGCGTCCATCCCGACCAGTACACCGTCCCGGCCGACCAGCTCGCTGCCGCGCGTGAACCCGGTCTTGAGCGCGGCGCCCAGCCCCTGGTTGGTTTCGTGGGCGGCGACCGTCAGCAGAAGGCCTGCTGACCTCGCGGTCTCCTCGGCGCGCTCGACGGTCCCATCCGTACTCCCATCGTCGCCCAGGAGAACGCTCGCGTCACCATCGAGTTCCTCGAACGTGCGGGCGATGCGCGACAGGAGCGGCGCGATCGAATCCACTTCGTTGTATGCGGGCAGCATCACAACCAGCATTCTCTATCCTCCTGCCTCTTGCCGCGCGAGCCCGTTCCGGCGCCCGGGCGCCTCGGGCTCGAACTCGGCGGGGCGGCGCGCGCCCGGCAGCTCGAATTCGCACGCTATCGCATCGGCGATCCTCGCGCTGGCCCGGCCGTCGCCGTACGGATTGATCGCCTCGGCCATGGCAGTGTAGGCCGCATCGTCAGTGAGAAGCCTCGTCATCTCCTCAACGATCGTGTCGCGGTCGGTGCCGACAAGCTTGACCGTCCCGGCCTCGACCGCCTCCGGACGTTCCGTCTCATTGCGCAGCACGAGCACGGGCTTCCCGAGCGACGGCGCCTCCTCTTGCAGCCCCCCGGAGTCGGTAACTACGAAGAACGACTCCTTCATGATCCGGACGAACGGCACGTAGGACAGAGGCTCCAGAAGGAGTATCCGCTCGTGGTCGCCGAGAACATGGCGCGCGACGCGCTGGACGTTCGGGTTCAGATGAACGGGGTAGACCACGCGCACGTCAGGGAACGCATCGGCAACGTCCCGAAGCGCGTGACATATGTTCTTGAGCGGCTCGCCGTGGTTCTCGCGGCGGTGCGCCGTTACCAGAATGACCCGGCCGTCGGTCGGCACGCCGAGTTCGTCATGATAGGAGCGCCCCGCAACATCCAGGAGCGCGTCTATCACCGTGTTGCCGGTAACCGTGATGGAGTCCTTCGACGCTCCGGACTTCAGGAGATTGGCGGCGGCGGCCCGCGTGGGCGCGAAGTGAAACGTCGCCACCGAGTCGGTCACCACCCGGTTCATCTCCTCCGGGAAGGGGTAGTAGCGACGGCCGGTCCGAAGGCCTGCCTCGACGTGACCGACCGGTATCTGGTGATAGAAGGCCGCCAGCGAGGCGGCCATGGTCGTGGTGGTATCGCCGTGGACCAGCACAAGATCTGGAGGGCGTTCCGCGAGAATGCCGTCCAGGCTCTCGAGGACCGCTCCGGTCACCCGGCTCGGTGTCTGGTTCTCCGTCATGACGTCCAGGTCGACCTCGGGAGTGATCCCGAACAAGTCGAGGACCTGATCCAGCATCTCTCGGTGCTGCGCCGTCACGCACACGCGCGACGACATGACGTCGCTCCGCCGGCCGAGCTCGGCCAGCAGCGGCGCCATCTTGATCGCCTCGGGACGTGTCCCGAACACCGAGAGAATCTCGATCACGCTGTCATCCCTCTTTCGAGTCGCTCCTCAACTCTGACTCCGAAGCACCGTAGCCGTAGTACCTGTAGTCGTAGTAGTACGGCAGCACGCGCTCGAGGTTGTTGACGATGAGCCCCAGCAGGTTCTCCTTCTCCTCCAGCTGCATCTGGACACCGCGCATGATGACCTCGCGGGGCGTGGCTCCCGCCCTCAGAACCATGATGACCCCGTCGACCTCGGCCGAGAGAAGCAGCGCGTCCGGCACCGCGACGTTGGGCGCGGTGTCGAGGACCACGTGGTCGAAGCTGCCCAGAAGCTCCGACATGACCCTGGAGTCGGGGAGCGATTCCAGGAGCCAGGTCGGCTCGCTCCGTCTTGTTCCGCTGGGCACGATGAAGAGATTGTCGAGCGCGGTGGGCCGCATGTCGCTTCCCAGCAGATTGCCGCGCTCCAGCGCGTCGGTGAGGCCTGGCCGCTGCGCGACCTCCATCAGCATATGCAAGCGCGGCTTCCTGAGGTCGCAGTCGACCAGCGCGACTCGGCGCCCGTAGTGCTTGGCGAGCGTGATGGCCAGGCAGGCCGCGGCGGTGGTCTTCCCTTCTCCCCTGTTCGAACTCGTAACGAGGATCGCTTTCGGGATGTCCCCGCCGTTCTTCTTCGCGAGCTTCCTGGCCAGTCGCCTGAATTCGAACGAGATGGGCGTCTCGCGCAGCATGTAGCGAAGGAGCATCGAATCGCCGCTGATGGCCTTCACGCCGCCGCGGCGCAGCTGCTTCTCCCTGGAACCGATCGAGCGGAGCACCTCGGCCTCGGGAACGGTCGCCAGGACCGGCAGCCCGAGAACGGCCTCTATGTCGGCGACGTCCTTGAACGATGTGTCGCTCTGTTCCGTCGCCAGCACGATGCCCAGACCAATCACCAGGCCGCCGAAGAGAGAGAGCATGATGATCATCAGTCTGTCCGGCGCGACGGGACTCGTTGGCCGCACGGGCGGCTCGATGACCTCGAAGCGCCCT
>JAUWLR010000023.1 GCA_030613615.1 Candidatus Eiseniibacteriota bacterium | reverse complement strand
TGGATACCATCGTCGGGGACGTGCAGCAGATCAACCAGCTGATCATGAACCTCGCTATCAACGCGAGGGACGCGATGCCCGACGGCGGGACGATCACGATAACGACGCGGCAGATGCCCACGGTGGGGCCGCTCTCGCGCCGCTTCACCATCCCGGGCGTCGAACTCTGTCAGGTGCTCGAGATCGCCGATACCGGGATCGGCATGGACGACGAGACGAAGGAACGCATCTTCGAGCCGTTTTTCACCACGAAGGAAGCAGGCCGAGGAACCGGCCTGGGCATGTCGATAGCGTTCAGCGTCGCGCGCCGTCATGGGGGATTCATCGACGTCGAAAGCCAGGTCGGCAAGGGCACCACGTTCAGCATCTACGTGCCCGTCAGGCCCGTGGAAGAAGAGAAGATCGGAGACAGGAAGTCCGTCTGCCTGTCCTCCGGCAGGAACGAGACCATTCTGGTGGTTGAGGACGACGCCGGCGTCAGAGCGCTGGTCCGCGAGGCCCTCGAGACCAGCGGGTACAACGTCGTGGTTGCCGAGAACGGCCGTGAGGCCCTCGAGGAGGCGAGACGGGCGGAGCACATCTCGCTGGTCGTGACCGACGTGGTCATGCCGGAGATGAGCGGCAATGATATGTGGGAACATCTGACCAACGAGGGATTCGACGTCCCACTCATCGTGATGAGTGGGTTCCCCGAGGAGAAGGACGTCGACAAACTCTCCAGCTGCGCGTCGACCTACATTCAGAAACCCTTCGGTCCTCAGGAGATATCGCGTGCGGTCCGCGCGACGCTCGACTCCTTCGAGGAACAGCACGCGGCAGACGACAGTTAGCTGCCGCCGCAGCCCCGCGGAGCAGCGGTCTCAGCCAGGCAGCATTCCGTTTTTGCCCTTGACTTGGGCGTCCACACGGCAGAACAATCTGCATAATTCATCGATTACGCGGAGGCTCGCGGCGATTGGCCGCTCGGCTCAGCCGATCATGGAGGCCATGTGGTACGTACTGTCCTGAGTGGCATCTGTGGCCGCACGGGGATGCTCGTCGCGAAGGAACTCGCGGCCGCGGATGGTGTGGAACTCGTAGGCGGCGTGGAGGCGAGTGGTCACGCATCCGTCGGGCGGAAGGTCATTGATGTCTGCGGCGCGGGCTCCCCGGACGGGCTCGTCGTGGGAGCACTGTCGGACCTCGACCCCGACGCGTTCGACGTTCTCGTGGACTTCTCGGTGCCGGAGCAATCCAGGCTCTGTGCGGAGTTCACAGCGGCGGCAGGGACAGGGCTCGTCGTCGCGACGACCGGACTCACCGAGACGGAGACCGACATCGTCCGTGCCGCCTCGTCCCGGGCCGCCGTCGTGCTCGCGTCCAACACCAGTGTCGGCGCCAACGTCCTCTTCGCCCTGCTTGGGCGCGCCGCCGCCGCGCTCGGCGAGGATTTCGACATCGAGATCGTCGAGGCACACCACCGGGGCAAGCGGGACGCTCCGAGCGGCACGGCGCTCGCGGCGGCCGACATTCTGGCGCGCGCGCGGGGGAAGAGCAGCGATGCCGTTGTTGTGGGCGGAAGATCCGGGCCGGGCGCCGTCCGGAAGCGCGGTGAGATAGGGGTCCATTCAGTGCGCGGGGGATCGATAGACGGACGCCACACGATCTACTTTCTGTCGGACCTCGAGACACTGGCTCTGGAGCACGTGGCTCTCTCGAGAGGGGCCTTCGCGGTTGGGGCGGTCCGCGCGGCGCGCTTCGCCGCTGTCAGCGAACCGGGGCTCTACGACATGCTCGACGTACTCGGGCTGAGAAGCACGGCCGAGCCACATACCTAGATAGGGCGCGGCGGCGAGGTAATATTCCACGGTGAGGGATACGATCTCAACATCGAGCGCAGGCTGTCGCGCGTCATAGACAACCATCTGCAGGAGATTCTGGCGCAATGACGAGATGGAGAGGAAAGGGATGCTCGAGGCTTCTCGAGATCATCCTGGAGTGCAACGAACTCAAGGCCATTCCACGCATGGGATGGCGTGTCAGAGGGGTCCGAAACGGGGAGAGCGTCGCCGAGCACTCTTACGCCGTGGCGCTGATCGCGATGCTCGTGGCCGATCGGCTGGACATCGACATCGACCACGCGAAGCTCCTCAAGATCGCGCTGGTGCACGACCTCCCGGAGCACATGCTGGGAGACATCCACGCTCCCGCTGCGCAGATACTCGGGGAGGACGTCAAGGAGGCGGCCGAGCTGCGGATAATCGAGCGTCTCTTCACCGGCCTCAAGGCCGGCGGTGAGTATGTGGAACTCTGGAAGGAGTTCACCGAACGTTCCTCGGTCGAGGGGAAGCTCGTCCGCGCGATCGACAAACTCGAGATGTTCACGCAGGCGTACCAGTACGAGTGTGCCGGGAACAGGATGCTCGACGACTTCTGGGGATGGGAAGGCAACATGCGGGACTTCGGCTTCAGCGAGATCCAGGAGCTCTACGACGAGCTGATGGGACTCCGGACCCGCGAGAGCCACAACCGCTCGGAGACGAGCACGAACGGGGAGAGCGATGCGCTGGAGTAAGGCACTGATTCCGACACACAAGGAAGACCCTTCCGCCGCCGAAACCACGAGCCACAAGCTGATGCTCAGGAGCGGCTGCATCCGGAAGCTGACATCCGGCGTGTACAACTACCTGCCGCTGGGAAGGCGTGCGCTCCTGAAGGTCGAGCAGATCGTCAGGGAGGAGATGGACGCCGTCGGATGTCAGGAGATCCTCATGCCGGTGCTGTGTCCTTCGGAGCTGTGGCGGGAGACGGGGCGGTGGGACGTGTACGGCAAGGAACTCTGGAGGGTACGCGACCGAAACAGCCGTGAGTTCGCTCTGGGCCCGACCCACGAGGAGGTAGTGACGGACATCGTCAGAAACGAGGTCCGCTCCTACAGAGAGCTGCCCTTCACGGTCTATCAGATCCAGACCAAGTTCCGCGATGAGCTCCGGCCGCGATTCGGGATCGTGCGCTCGCGCGAGTTTCTGATGAAGGACGCCTACAGCTTCCACCGCGACGATGAGTCGCTCGACCAGACGTACACGGACATCTGCAACGCCTACACGCGCATCTTCGAACGCTGCTCGCTGACCTTCCGTCCGGTCGAGGCCGCCACGGGCGCCATAGGCGGCAGCCACTCCCACGAGTTCATGGTCCTGTCCGACACCGGGGAGTCTGAGATCATCGTGTGCGAGTGCGGGTACGCCGCGACGGATGAGAGGGCCGAGGGCACGGTCGACACGCCCGCCTGCGATGAAGCGCCGGGCGAGATGGAGCGCGTGGAGACCCCCGAGATGAAGACGATCGAGCAGGTCTCCGAGTTCCTGGGTGTCGACCCCTGGAGGCTGGTCAAGACCATCATCTACGAAGTGGACGGACGGCCAGTGGCCGCGCTCGTCAGGGGCGACCGCGAGATCAGCGAGGCGAAGCTCTCGATGGCGCTCAAGGCCGACCTCGTCGTCCCCGCATCGCCGGACGTCATCGAGAAGCTCACCGGGGCGCCCGTGGGATTCACGGGGCCCGTCGGCCTCGAGGGGATAGACGTGATCGCCGACCACACGGTCGAGCCTCTCGTCAACGTGATCGTCGGGGGCAACGCGCAGGACGTCCACCTCAAGAACGTAAATCCCGGACGCGACTTCAAGGCCACGGCATTCCACGACATCGTGCTCGTCCGGAAGGGCGACCGCTGCGCCAGGTGCGGGGCTGAGCTGGGTGCCTTCAGGGGCATCGAGGTGAGCCAGGCCTTCAAGCTCGGGACCAAGTACTCGTCCAGCATGAACGCGACCTACCTGGACGAGGACGGCGTGGCGAAACCGTTCATCATGGGATGCTACGGTCTGGGAGTGTCGCGCACGGTCGCGGCGATCATCGAGCAGCACAACGACAAGGACGGCATAACGTGGCCGCTGTCGGTCGCGCCGTTCGCCGTAGAGATACTCGTCGTGAGCATGAAGAGCGAGGAGTGCACGACGCTCGCCGACAGGCTCTACACCGATCTCAAGGGAGCCGGTGTCGACGTGCTATACGACGACAGGGATGACTCGGCGGGCGTCAAGTTCAAGGACGCCGACCTCGTCGGAATGCCGCTTCGGGTCACCATCGGGGACAGGGGCCTGAAGAAGGGCGTGGTCGAGGCTCGCGTCAGGAAGACCGGCGAAGTCACAGAGGTGCCGGTGGACGATGCGGTTCAGGGGATCCTGAAGATGCTGGAGACGCTCCGGTAGCCGCCTTCGCGCTACGTCACGCGCTTGCTAAACGAAACGCGCCCCCATCCCGAACGGGATAGGGGCGCGAGTCTTCAGACAGGGTCTGTTCCTACGAGGCCTGCCGGCCGGCTTTCATCAGTCGCGACTTCTTGCGGTCGGCCGTCGCCTTCTTGATGACGCCCACCTTGACGGCCTTATCAATCACGGAGACCGCGGCCCTCAGAGCCTGCTCCCGCTCCTCGGCGGGCGCGCTCTGCACCTTCTTGACTACCGTGGCCATCCTGGACCTGACCGCCCGGTTCCTCGCGTTCAGCTTCTCGTTCTGCCTGAGTCTCTTCTTAGCGGATTTCTTCTGCGGCAACATAACCTCCATGTGCTCAATTGGCGCCCCGGTCTGGCTCCTGCCGACGGGACCGATTACTCACTGAAGCAGCTAATATACCATCGGCCCGCCGGTGAGTCAAGGCTCCGGCAGGAGCGCTCGGCAGGGAACGCGACCGACGCCCTGGCTGCGAACCGCCTCAGTTGACACGGACGCCGCGCCGGCGCTAGTCTATCTCCAGAGGCTACGGGGATCTCGGGAACGCGGACGGGAACCCCATGGACCGGAGCGAGAGCGAGAACACGATGCCGGACAGACACAACACACGCTCACGCCCGCCCACCAGACCGGGCGTCTATCTGCTCAAGGACCGGAACGGGAAGGTGATGTACGTCGGCAAGGCGCGCAACCTCCGGAACCGCCTGCGGGCGTACACGGGCGGCGCCGAGTCTTCGGACCCCAAGGTTCAGGTGCTCAGGTCGAAGCTCGCCGGCTTCGACTACATCGTCGCCGGCACGGAGACGGAAGCGCTGGTTCTGGAATCCAATCTCATCAAGGAGCACCGTCCGCGTTACAACGTCAAGTTGAAGGACGACAAGAGGTATCCCTTCATCAAGGTGACTCTCTCCGAGGAATACCCCCGAGCTTTCGTTACCAGGGTCGTGCGCCAGGACGGCTCCGCCTACTTCGGACCCTACACGGATACCAAGGCCATGAGGCGCACGCTCAGGCTGATCAGACAAGTGTTCCCCATCCGTCAGTGCACGACGTTCAAGCGCCGCGCGAGGCCCTGCCTCAACTACCAGATAGGCAGGTGTCTTGGCCCGTGCATCGGAGCCGTATCGAAAGAGGAGTACGGCAGGATCGTCAAAGAACTGACGCTCTTCCTGGAAGGGCGCGCAGGCGATGTGGTAGCGCTTCTGACAAGCCAGATGGAGCAGGCCGTTGACGGCCTGCGATTCGAGGAGGCCGCCTTCCTCCGCGACCGCATCGCGGACATCGAGAAGATCGGACGGCGGCAGCGCGTCCTTACGGCGAACCTGATCGACCGCGATGTTATCGCCATCGCTCGTCACGAGGGCTACGCCGTGGCGTCCGTCGTGCGCGTCAGAAGGGGAAAGCTCATAGCCTGCGAGAACTGTCCCTTAGAACTTGGACCCCGGACGGGCGACGACGAGCTGGTAGAGACCTTCGTCAAACAGTTCTACAACCTGTCACGGAGCACACCGCCGAGCGAGATCCTCCTGGACAGCGACCCGCCCGACCGCGAGGCCATCGAGAAGTGGCTGGCAGAGGGCGCGTCGCGGAGGGTCAGGATCAGCGCGCCCAGTCGCGGAGAAAAGCGTCTCCTGGTCGACTTCGCGCGCGACAACGCCCATCAGGCCCTGAAGAGAGCATTCGAATCCCGGCGCGTTCCCGATTCGGTCGTCGAACTCGGTGAAGCGCTGGGGATGAAGCGCGAACCGAGGCTCATCTCAGGCATCGACATCTCCAGTATCGGGGGCGCCTATCCGGTCGGAACCGTGGTCACGTTCAGGGACGGCCGCCCTGACAGGGCGCTCTACCGCAGGTATCGCATCCGGACCGTGAAAGGCAGTGATGACTATGCTATGATTCGGGAGGTGGTCTCACGACATCTCAAGCGCACGGTCAAGGAGGAGCGCGAGCTGCCCGACCTCCTTCTCATTGATGGCGGGAAGGGCCAGCTGTCGGCGGCGGCCACGGCGCTCCGAGGAACCGGCGCAAGAGGCGTGACACTCGTGGGGCTCGCGAAGCGTGAGGAGGAGGTCTTCGTCCGGGGAAGAGCGACACCCCTGCCGCTTCCTCCTGATTCCAGAGCCAAGAGGCTGCTGGTCCGGGTGCGGAATGAAGTGCACCGCTTCAGCATCGCCTACCACAGATCGCTGCGCGAGCGAGAAACGAGACGGTCGCTCCTGGACGGGGTACCCGGAGTAGGGCCATCTCGCAAGGAAGCTCTTCTGAGGAAGTTCGGGTCGGTGCGTTCGATCATGGAGCGCCCACCCGAGGAGATCGCGGAGGTGCCGGGCATTGGCCTCGCAACAGCGAGAAGGATCAAAGAGGCGCTCCAGCAGGCGGGAAGTAGTGATGGTCCCGCAGCATGACGAGGACGGGACGACTCTGCCGGTCCTTCGCTACGTGACGTTCGACACAGAGATCGGACGCTTCGTGGTCGCGGGCAACGACCGCGGCCTGAGACTGGTCGCGTTCGGGAAGGACCTGGACGCGAAGCGCGCGCTCTCACGCATGACGCGTGGCGAGCGCGTCATGGCCGTCGAGGACAGGATCCGCCTGAGACGTGTGGTCGACTCGATAAGGAACTACCTGGCGGGCGGCAGCGAGCCGCTGGACCACAGGGTCGATCTCAGTGGCGCCACGGACTTCAACAGACACGTGCTTCAGGTGGTGAGGGAGATTCCCTACGGCGTGCTCCGGTCCTACAAGTGGGTGGCGAGCGAGATCGGGGCGCCCAAGGCGACCCGTCCGGTGGGACAGGCGCTCTCACGGAATCCGCTGCCGATAGTCATACCATGCCACAGGGTGGTCAACAGCGATGGCACGCTCGGAGGGTACTCCGGCGGCGGGCCCGACATGAAGCGTCGCCTTATCGAGATAGAAACGGGCCAGGTCGATCTGGCCCTGAAGGACGGAGAGCAGACCGAGCGCGAGCGGATACGCTTCCTGCTCGAATCGGAAGGCGGCGACGGTGAAGGTGACAAGGGCCGGAGCTGAGACCGGGCGCGCGACGGCCATGGAGGACGCGATCGACGAGTATCTGGACCACCTGTCGGTCGAACGAGGTCTGTCGCAGAGCACGGTCGCCTCGTACAGGGGCGACCTCACTGCGTACTCCCGGTTCCTCACGACGCGGAAGATCAAGTCGCCTGAGAGGATCAGATCCCGGGACGTCAGCGACTTCACCGGATCCAGGCTGGCCGAGGGCGTCTCGCCGAGGAGCATCGCGAGGAACCTGTCGTGTCTGCGCGGGTTCCACAGATACCTGGTCGTCTCGGGGCGCCTCGCCGCGGACCCGACGCTTGAAGTGACCGGCCCGAAGTTTCAGAGAAGCCTCCCGGACGTTCTGGCAGTTCGCGAGATCGAGGCGATCCTGACGGCGGTCGATACGTCGGCGCCGCTCGGCATCCGGGACCGAGCCATGCTCGAGGTGGCTTACGGCGCCGGCCTGCGGGTCAGCGAGCTGATCACGCTGCCTCTATCGAACCTGTTCTTCGACGACGGCTACCTGCGTTGCATGGGAAAGGGATCAAAGGAGAGGGTCGTTCCGGTGGGCGAGGCGGCCATCGACTGGACCACACGCTACAGGCTCGATGTGCGGCCCGGGCTGGCAGCGCGCGCGCCCGCCACCGACGTCGTGTTCCTGAACGCTCGGGGAAGACCGCTGTCGAGAATGGGCTTCTGGAAGATACTCCAGAAGCACGTGGCCGCGGCAGGCGTGCGAAACCGCGTGAAACCGCACACGCTGCGCCACTCGTTCGCCACGCACATGCTCGAGGGTGGCGCCGATCTCAGGGTGATCCAGGAGATGCTCGGACACGCCGACATCTCTACGACGCAGATCTACACCAGCGTCGACCGCGAGTACCTCAAGGAGATACACCGGACGTTCCACCCGCGGGGGTAGGGCGTCAGACCATGGACGGCAGAGCTGCCGGCGGGCGCCTCGGATCTTCCACACCGGAGCAAAGCAAGTGCACGCAGACGATCCCAAAGACCTCTTCCTCTCACGCGTTCCCGAGCCGGACCTCCAGCTCCTGAGAGCGCTGGGCGCTCTCGCGGACGAGAGAGGAACAACGGCCTACGTCGTCGGAGGCGTCGTGCGCGATCTCCTCCTCGGCCTGCCGAACTACGACATGGACGTGGTCGTCGAGACGGACGCTCCCGACTTCGCGGAGGCGGCGGCGGCTCTCCTGGGAGGGTCGGTCAAGGCCCGCACCAGATTCGGCACCGTCGTCCTGGTGCTGCCCGAGGGCCGCAAGGTCGACCTCGCCACGGCACGAAGCGAGGTGTACGAGCGACCCGGGGCACTGCCCACCGTGACACCGGGAACGATGGAGAGCGACCTCAAGCGCCGCGACTTCACCGTCAACTCCATGGCGGTCGTCCTGAACCCGGACGGTTTCGGGACGCTCCTCGACCCCTTCGGCGGCCGCAGAGACCTCGGAGAACGCATCCTCCGTGTGTTGACCGACGTCAGCTTCGAGGACGATCCCACGCGCATTCTCAGGGGCGTCAGATTCTGCGCCCGATTCGGGCTGTCCATTGAACCAGGCACTGAGGCGCTGCTCAGGCGGGCCGTGGACGAGCGACGTACGGGCACCGTGAGCGGGGAGAGGCTGCAGAACGAGCTCAAGCTCATCCTGAGCGGGGACGATCCATGGCCGCCGGTGTTCCGTCTGATCGACTGGGGCATCCTCTCCGGGATAGTGGAGGGTTGGGAACCGACGATGGCCGTCCGGGCGACGATCGTCGAGGTCGACCGGCTGCTGTCCGGCGCGGACGAGATCGGCGACCCCGCGCCGGAGCGCTGGTTGACGCTCTTCGCGGCACTGCTGCAGCCTCTTGCGCCCGCCGTCCGCGAGCGCGTGGTCGAACGGCTCTCCATGGGGCGGCGCGTCCGCAGGCTTGTGGGTGAACTCGCCGAGTTCGAGCGCGACGTTCTTCCCGCGCTCTCGGCGGATGAGAGCCCGCTCCCGAGCGGCCTCCATAAGATGTTGAAGCGTTTCTCCAGCGAAACGTTGCTCCTGGCCCGCGCGGCTGCTCCGGGTTCGCCTATCGCGGAGCGAGTCGCCCTGTACTCGTCGCGGCTCCTTGGGACGGCGACGGAACTGACGGGCAGCGACCTGGCACAGATGGGCGTTCCCGAGGGAAAGGCGGTCGGGCGAATCCTCCGCGTTCTCCTCGACGCTCGGCTCGACGGCGATGTGTCGTCGGTGGAGGAGGAGAGAACGCTCGCGCGGAACCTGGCGGAGACCTTGACGCGGAGCACGGAAACTGATAGCGTCGCGGGCGAATCCAACACAGACAAAGTAGTCCCCGAGGCTCACGAGATGGCCCACGAAGAACTCCTCGAGGAGCGGCCGGTCGCCGCGACCGTGCCCGATGCGGCATCGGTGTCCGAGCAGAAGCCCATGCTCGTGCGCCGTCCGATCTACGAGGTGCGTCTCGACACCTTCGAGGGGCCTCTGGACCTCCTGCTCCACCTGATCCGTGAGCACGAGATAGACATCTACGACATACCGCTGGCCATCATCACCGAGCAGTACCTCGAGTACATCAGCTTCATGGAGTCCCTGGATCTGGCTCTGGCGGGCGAGTTTCTCGAGATGGCGGCCACGTTGATCCGCATCAAGGTCCAGATGCTCCTCCCGAAGGAGACCGACGCGGGCGAGGAGGAGGAAGACCCGCGTCAGCAGCTCGTCCGGAAGCTGGTCGAGTACAAGCAGTTCAAGGAGGTCGCGGGCGCGCTCTCGAGCAAGGAAGAGGAGAGGCGCGAGCACTTCCCGAGGGGAGTCGACCCAAAGAGCTACGCCGACCTCGAGGAAGAGGAGGTTGACACGGCGGAGTTCCTCCGCGACGTCACTCTCTTCGATCTCGTTGACGGCCTGCGGGAGGTGCTGTCGCGCGTTCCCGAGCGCGTCGACGTCCACTCGGTCGACCTGGAGGAGTTCACGGTCGAGGCGCAGATCGACCACATCAGAACAGTCGTTTCGGAGCGCGGCTCCCTTCCGTTCACCGAGGTGTTCGGCGCGGGCGCCAGCCGCTCTCAGCTGATCGCTACCTTCATGGCGCTACTCGAACTCATAAGGCTCGGAGAGGTGAAGGCCGTGCAGACGAGGAACTTCGGAGACATCGAGATAATGGCGAGAGCGAAGGAGTGACTTTGGCCGACTTGGACCTCAGGAAGATCGTAGAGGCGATCCTGTTCGCGGCGGACTCGTCCGTGCCTCTCGACAGGCTGACCGACATCATCGAAGAGGCGGAGCGACGCGAGATCAGAGAGGCCCTGAAGGCGCTGGCCGAGCAGTACGATTCGGAGGAGCGCCCGTACGCCCTGTCGGAGGTAGCGGGCGGATGGCAGATATACTGTCGCCCCGAGTACTCGAAGTGGGTACGGGAACTCCACAAGGGCAGGATCCCGACGCGTCTGAGCCAGGCCGCGCTCGAGACGCTCGCAATCGTCGCGTACAAGCAGCCGATCGTCAGGGCCGAGATCGAGACCATCAGAGGCGTCGATTCGAGCGGTGTTCTGGCCACGCTCATGAGACGTGACCTCATCACGATAGCCGGGCGCGCGCCGGGCATGGGACGCGCGCTGATGTACAGAACGACCAAGCAGTTCCTGAGCTATTTCGGACTCAACTTCGTGACGGACCTCCCGAGGCTCGAGGAGTTCGCGGAGGTGCTGGGCCTCAAACCCGGCGAACTGGAACTGGCGGTCGAGGGAGCGGAATCCGTCGCCGAGGTAGCGGGGGAGGACGTGGAGAGCCCGCCTCCTCCTGATGAGGAGACGGCTGAGGGCGTTCCCATTCTGCACGAGGTGGACGGGTTCAGAGCCTCCGACGGCCCTGCCGACGATAGTGATGCCGCCGTTTCGGATGACGACCGTGGATTGGGCGCCCACGGCAACCCGCACGCGCTCGGCGACCGCCGCCTGATCGATGAGATCGATGAGGCTTAACCGATTCCTCGCGAGGTCGGGTGCCGCATCACGCCGGGGCGCGGACGCTCTCATCGAGGCGGGCCGGGTCAGCCTGAACGGCGAGACGGTCACGCGGCTCGCCACCACGGTTGACCCCGGCCGCGACCTCGTGGAACTCGACGAAGTCACCGTTACCCTTCCGGAGTTGCTCACTTACATAGTTCTGAACAAACCGCCCGGGTACGTCGTGACTATGTCCGACCCGCAGGGGCGCAGAACCGTCACGGATCTTGTCACCGGGGTGCCGGCGGGCCTCGTACCAGTCGGGCGACTGGACGCGGGCACGGGAGGCCTCCTGATCCTCACCGACGACGGCGAGCTCGCCCACCGCATCGCTCACCCCTCCTACGAGATCGACAAGATCTACGAGGTGGAGGCGAGCGGGACCCTCTCAGAAGAGGAACGGCTGAAGCTGGAAAGAGGCTTGATGCTGGACGGGCGTCTCACGGCGCCGGCGGCGGTCCGTGTTGTCGGCACTGCCCGAGGTATCACCGTCGCCGAGATGACCATCCACGAGGGACGGAAGCGACAGGTCCGCAGGATGTTCGAGCTTGTTGGACACCCCGTCACCAGGTTGAGAAGAACGCGTGTCGGGCCGATAGAGCTTGGCGAGCTGCCGCCTGGCCGGTGGAGACACCTGAACGAAGGCGAGCTCCGGGCGCTCCGGGAAGCCCTCAGAATGCCCCCGGAATGAGCCGAAATCGCTTGCCCGACGCCGCCTGCCGGGCTATAATCCTCAGTTAAAGTGTGAAGGCGCGAGGACACCAACTGGGCAGACCTCTAACCCCATCCTTTCACCTCGAACGAGGGTAAAAAGCCTGATCATAGCTGTAGACGGGCCGGCTGCCTCTGGCAAGAGCACGACCGCCAGGCTGGTAGCGGATAGTCTTGGGTTCACGTACATAGACAGCGGCGCTATGTACAGGGCCGCCGCCCTCAAGGCGCTCAGGCTCGCGGTTGACCTGGCCGATCACGACCGCCTCGGCGCCGTAGCGAGGGGGGCGTCCATTGAGCTGACGGGCCGGGGACAAGGGGCGATACTCCTCGACGGCGAGGACGTGACGCTCTCCATTCGGGCGGAAGACGTGAGTCTCGCGGCGTCCGTCATGTCGACGGTTCCAGAAGTGCGCGTGGCTCTGGTCGAACAGCAGCGCGAGATCGGCCGCAAAGAGAGCTGCGTGATGGAGGGACGCGATATCGGGACCGTGGTCTTCCCGAACGCCGACCTCAAGCTGTTCCTGGTCGCGTCTCTCGAAGAGAGAGCCAGAAGGCGCTACGAGCAGTCGCTCAAACAGGGAGCAGCGGAGGCACGCTGCGACGCCGGAAGCGGGACAGGACCGTCCATCGAGGAGATCGCGACCGGAATCGCCGGGCGCGACCAACGTGACTCCACGAGAGCGGACAGCCCGCTCCGCAAGGCCGACGATGCGGTGGAGATAGACACGACTTCACTGACAGTGGAACAGCAGGTTGACAGAGTGATAGAGCTGGCGGTCGCAAGGGGCGCGACCCCGCCTGACGGGCGCGAAGCGAGGCACGGGTGAGCCGCCCATTCCGGGTGAGCCGGTTTTTCCTGCGCCCGCTCGTGAGTGTCGTGTGGGGCTTCCGCGCGAACGGGACCGACGCGATCCCCGCAAGCGGGCCGGTGATAATCGCGAGCAACCACATCTCGAATTGGGACCCCATACTCGTCTCGTTGGGTTGCCGTCGCGATGTTTACTTCATGGCCAAGGAGGAGCTCTTCAGAAATCCGCTCGCGGCCGCGTTCTTCCGGGCCGTCAACGCTATTCCGATACGGCGCGGCGTGCTGGATCGGAGGGCACTCAGAGCGGCCTCCGAACTGCTCAGGGACGGCAATGTTCTTCTGATGTTCCCCGGCGGGACGAGGGACAAGAGCGGGGAGGTGCGCGACCCGAAGTCGGGAGTGGGCTTCATCGCCTGCATGAACGAAGCACGGGTCGTGCCGGCGTGCGTCACGGGCGCCAATTCGCTCGCCCGATCGTTCTTCCGCGGGGTCATGCTCGAGGTGACCTTCGGATCTCCCATCGCGCCCTCGAAGACGACCTCGAGCAACGGGTACCGCGCTTTCTCGCAGAGGATCGCGGACGAGATAGGACGTCTCAAGCGGGAGGTGGACGGGCGGTGAAGGCGATCGTGGCCGAGGGGGCGGGTTTCTGTTTCGGCGTGAAGCGTGCCCTCAAACTGGCGTTCGAGGCCGCCCGGCACGGTGACGGCACCGTGGTGACGCTCGGGGCCATCATCCACAATCCGCAGGTGGTTGCGAGGCTCGAGGAGGAAGGGCTCCGCGTCGTCAGGAACCTGGACCAGCTCGAGGGAGGAACTCTGGTCGTTCGCTCCCACGGGCTGCCGAGAAAGGTGCTCGCCGAGGCCGAGGCGAAGGGCATGACGATAATCGACGCAACCTGCCCGTTCGTCAAGCAGGCACAGGAGCGCGCCGCACAGCTCGAGCGTGAGGGGCACGCCGTCGTGGTGGTCGGCGAGGAGGACCATCCCGAGGTGCTGTCCATAACAGGGAGCCTCGAGGGACAGGCCACCGTGGTCGACGGGACGACGGAGCTTCCCGAGCTGCCGAGGGCCGAAAGATACGGCGTCGTGTGTCAGACGACCCAGCCTCAGGAGCACCTCTCGGCTGTCGTCCTTGATCTCCTTTCCAGAGCGCGGGAGATCAAGGTGTTCAACACCATCTGCGAGGCGACCTTCGAACGCCAGGAGAGCGCGCTCAAGATGGCACGAGAGGTCGACGTCATGCTGGTCGTCGGCGGAAGGAACAGCGCAAACACAAGGCGCCTGTGGGAGCTCTGCAGAGATGCGGGCTGCGACGCCTACCACATAGAGACGTCAGACGAACTCGAACCCGGGTGGTTCGAGGGGAAGGAGGAGGTAGGAATTACCGGAGGCGCATCGACGCCGCAGTGGATAGTGGACGACGTTGTAGCGGCGGTCGAGCGCATCTGAATGGTTCCCGGAAACCCGGGAGGGAAAGCCGCCCCAAGCCGGCGCAGATCGTGTATTCGAGAGGAGAAAACCAAGGGATGTTCGAGGAAAAGGAACTCAACCCCAACCAGCACGAAGTAGAAGAGACAGAGGCGTCACCCGTGGCGGAGAACGAGCCCGCCGAGACGCCCGCAGCGGCGGAGCCAGAGTCCCTGGACGCGCCTCAGGAGCCCTCAGACGCGACGCCCGAGGTCGAGCCGACCAATGAGCAGCCTGCCGGCGACACCGAGGAGCTCCCAGCCGTCGATTCGGCCGCCACCCTGGAGACGCAGGAAGACGCTCCTTCCGAAGACGCGCCCCCCGAAGACGCTCCGGAAGAGGTGGACCCGGAGGTCGCGGCCGCAGAGGCCGCAACCGCCAGATTCAAAGCTGCCATCGCGACCGTCACCGAGGACGACCTCGACGAGCTCGGCTACACTCGGGACGAGTACGAGCAGATGGCCGAGATGTACGAGTCGACTCTCCGTTCGATCACCGAGGGCGAACTCGTGAAGGGCCTCGTTCTCGCCGTGACAGACAACGAGGTTTTGCTCGACATCGGTTTCAAATCCGAGGGCAGAGTAGCGCTCGACGAGTTCCCCGAGCCGGACACCATCAAGCCGGGCGACGAGATCAGCGTGCTGCTCGAGGCGACCGAGGACCAGGACGGTGAGGTCCGGGTCAGCAAGAGGAAGGCCGACTTCCTGCAGGTCTGGGACAAGATCAAGGAAGCGCACGACGAGCAGTCCATCGTCGAGGGAACTCCCAAGCGCAGGATCAAGGGCGGACTCAAGGTCGACCTCTTCGGCGTCGAGGCGTTCCTGCCCGGCTCCCAGGTCGCTTTGAGACGCATTCCGAATCTGGAGGAATTGCTCGGCCAGAAGCTCCGCTTCAGAATCCTCAAGGTCAACAAGAGGCGGAGGAACATAGTCATATCGAGGCGCGTCGTACTCGAGGAGGAACGCCAGGAGAAGAAAGCGACTCTCCTCGCCGAGCTCGAGATCGGACAGATCAGACAGGGCATCGTCAAGAACATCACGGACTTCGGTGCCTTCGTCGACCTCGGTGGTATCGACGGACTTCTTCACATAACCGACATGAGCTGGGGGCGCATCCGCCACCCATCCGAGCTCGTGGCGATCAGCGACGAATTGACCGTCAAGGTCCTTAACTTCGAGCTGGAGCGCGAGCGCATCTCTCTGGGACTCAAGCAGCTTGCCGAGTACCCGTGGGAGAACGTCGAGGAGGAGTTCCCCGTCAACACGAAGGTCCGCGGGAAGGTGGTCTCGATTACCGACTACGGCGCGTTCGTGGAGCTCAAGGAAGGTGTCGAGGGTCTCATCCACATCTCTGAGATGTCGTGGACGCAGCACATCCGCCATCCCTCCAAGATCCTGGGGATCGGTGACATCGTCGAGGTGAAGATCCTGAACGTCAACAAGGCCGAGGAGAAGATCTCGCTGTCCCTCAAGAGGACCGAGAGCGACCCGTGGCAGGACCTCGACTCCAAGTACCCGGTGGGATCGAGGATCGAGGGACGCGTCCGGAACCTTACGGATTTCGGCGCGTTCGTCCAGCTCGAAGAGGGCATGGACGGCCTGGTCCACATCTCCGACATGTCCTGGACGAAGCGGATCAAGCACCCGAGCGAGGTTCTCCACAGAGGCCAGAAGGTCGAGGTAATGGTGCTGGGCATCGACAAGGACAGGCACCGCATCTCGTTGGGCATCAAGCAGTCGATGGAGAACCCGTGGGAGCGCCTCGCGCAGGAGTACTCGACGGGGACGGAGGTCGAGGGCACGGTGAGCCGGATACACAAGTCCGGCATCGTCGTCGACCTCCCCGGCGACGTCGAGGGATTCGTTCCGATGTCTCATCTTGCGCTTCCGGAGATCAGCAAGATAGAGGCGCGGTTCGCGCCCGCCGACCCGCTTCCGCTGGAGGTCATCGAGGTTTCACCCGAGAACCGCAGGATCGTTCTCTCGGTCAAGGCCCACATGGAGAAGCAGCCGGAGGAGGCGCTGGCCGAGTACATCGCGGCGCACGAGATCCGTCCGGAGCTCCTGGAACCCGAGCCTGAGCCTGAGGCTCCTGCTAAGACCGACGAGACGACCGCCGTGACCGAGCCTGCGAGCGAGGGCGATGCCCAGGCGGAGGAAGCGACTGAGGCACCAGCCGGCAAGGAAGCGACACCGGCAGAGGCCGAGGCGCGGGCCGACGAAACCGACGAAGCCAAGGAAGAGGCGAAGCCTGAGGCCACGGACGAAGCCAAGGACGAGGCGAAGCCTGAGGCCAAGGACGAAGCCGTGGACGAGGCGAAGCCTGAGGCCAAGGACGAAGCCAAGGACGAGGCAAAGCCTGAGGCCAAGGACGAGACCGTGGAAGAGGCGAAGCCTGAGGCCAAGGACGAGACCGTGGAAGAGGCAAAGCCTGAGGCCAAGGACGAGACCGTGGAAGAGAAGAAGCCAGAGGCCACGGACGAGACCGTGGAAGAGAAGAAGCCAGAGGACGCCTAGGCCTGCCGCCTGAGACCCCGTGGTCCAGGCAACGGCCGGTCCTGTGACCTCTGACTGGAAGTGCACCGGGGGGGACTCGATCGAATGAGTCCCCCTGTTGCTCTTGCGGACGGAGAGACGCCTTGACCGGGAAGTCCAGAACCGTCGGCCTGATGACCGTCGGCTGCAAGTTGAACCAGTACGAGACCGAGGGAGTAGCGGAACGCCTGGAAGAACGGGGTTTCGTGGTTGTCCCCTTCGACACCCCCGCCGACGTCTACGTCGTCAACACGTGCACTGTCACGGGCCGTAGCGACTACCGCTCCAGACAGATGCTGCGCAGAGCAGCCCGCAGGAGTGGAGAGGCGCTGGTGGTCGCGACGGGCTGCTACGCTCAACGCGACCCCGACGCGCTCGCCGCAATGCCCGAGGTAAACCTGGTCGTCGGGAACAGCTCAAAGCGCGACCTGGCCGCGCTGGTCGCGGAGCACCTCCGCTCCGACACCGGGGACAGGAGCGAAACCCGCATCGAGGTTCGGCCACTGAACGACGAGGCCTTCGAGGCGTTCGACATCAGGCGCTTCCGGGGTTACACGCGGGCGTTCATCAAGATACAGGACGGGTGCGATCAGCGGTGCACCTACTGCGCGGTCCCAGACGCCAGGGGACCGGCACGCAGCAGGCACTTCGACGACGTTCTCGAACAGGCTTCCACACTCGCGGCCAACGGATACCGGGAGCTGGTGCTGACAGGCGTGCACATCGGCGCCTTCGAGGACCCGGACGGACGCAGGCTGCCGGGACTCCTGAGCGCGCTGGCTGAGATCGACGGCCTGGTCCGCCTGCGGTTGGGCTCGGTGGAGCCGAGGCAGTTGACGCCGGAGCTTGCCGCGACGGTCCTCCAGACAGAGAAGGTATGCAACCACCTGCACGTGCCCCTCGAGAGTGGCTCAGATGCCGTGCTCAAGAGGATGCGCAGGGGGTACACGCGCGCCCGATACGCGGAGGCCGTCCGCCGGGTCACGGACGCGGACCCTCTGTGCGGACTGGGCACCGACGTGATGGTGGGTTTCCCGGGCGAGACAGAAGAGGACTTCGCCGATACGGTGTCGATGATCGAGTCCTTGCCCTACACCTACCTCCATGTGTTCGCCTACTCGCCGAGAGGCGGCACGCCGGCGGCCGAGATGGACGGCCAGGTGCCCGCGGCAGAGTCGAAGCGACGCAGCCTGCATCTCAGGGAACTGGGCTCCAGACTGTCGCTCCGCTTCAGACGCGGTCTGGTGGGGAAGAGCCTCGACGTCCTGGTCGAGGAACGAGGAGACGGGGAGCGCTCACTGACGGGGCTGACCGCCAACTACGTCAGGGTCAGAACCGAGGGTGATTCTTCCCTGCGAAACAAGTTCATCGGCGTGACGGTGAGGGGCGCCGACGAGACTTCTACCTGGGGCGATATCGATCCCGGGAGCGCGCGCTGAGGCCACCCGGTGCAGGAGCAGGAATGAAGGTGTACATAGAGACATACGGCTGTCAGATGAACGAGTATGACTCGCGCGTCATGGCATCCATACTCACGAACGACGGGCACGGTGTGGCGCACGACCCGGGCACGGCCGACGTCGTGATGGTGAACACCTGCAGCGTGCGCGAGCGCGCGGAGGCCAGGGTGCTTGGGCGACTGAGGCACCTTCGAGGTCTGATGAAGAAGGAAGCGGTGCTCGGCATCGCCGGCTGCGTGGCGCAGCGCCTGGGCGACCGGTTGCTGCGCGAGGTCCCGGGATTGAGCTTCGTGGGCGGCACCGAGCAGTACTGGAAGCTACCGGACATCATCGAGAGCGCGAGCGCCGGACGCGTTGTCGTCGCCGTGGACACGGGCACGGGGGAGTCCTATGACGACAGGCCCGGCCCGGACGAGGCGTCCCTCTGCGAGTTCGTAAGCGTAATGCGCGGATGCAACAACCACTGCTCCTACTGCATCGTACCGTACGTCAGGGGACGCGAGCGCAGTCGTCCGACCTCGAGTATCGTGGACGAGGTCGCGAAGCTTGTGGCGCTGGGGGCGCGCGAGGTCACACTCATCGGCCAGAATGTCAACTCGTTCAGCGACGAGGGTCGGGGGTTCGCGGACCTTCTCGGTGCGGTCGCCGGCGTGGCGGGGCTCCAGCGGATACGGTTCGCCACGTCTCACCCCAAGGACCTGTCGAGTGAGGTCATCGAGGCCGTTGGCTCCACAGACAAGATCTGCGAGCACATCCATCTGCCGGTGCAGTCGGGCTCCACCGAGGTTCTGGGAGCGATGAACAGGTCGTACACCCGCGAGCAGTACGTGGCCCTGGCGCAGAGAATCCGCGAGGGGATTCCGGGCGTCGCACTCACCACGGACATCATCGTCGGGTTCCCGGGGGAGACGGACGCGCAGTTCCACGAGACCGTTTCTCTGATGAACGAGATGCGCTTCGACTCGGCCTTCATGTTCCGCTACTCCGTACGGGAAGGGACGCGCGCCGCCGCGCTCGTTGACGACGTACCCGAGGAGGTCAAGATAGCGCGGCTCCAGACCATCATCGGCCTCCAGAAGCGAGTGACGAGCGAGGTGAACACCGCGCTAATCGGCAGCAGTGCCGAGGTGCTGGTCGAGGGACCGAGCCAGAAGAACGAGGAACTCCTGTTCGGGCGGAGCAGGACCGGGAAGGTCGTCGTCTTCCCGGGCGACGCGGGGCTTGCCGGGCGCGTCGTCAGCGTGGAGATAGCCTCCGCCAGCGCCTGGACGCTCCACGGTCGAAATCCGGTGCCCCTGTGACGGAGCCTGGGAGAAAGCCCTTGCGGCCCGCAGTCGGGCGCTGATAGACTGTCGCGTGCATCGGTCGGGTTGTCTCACGCGGAACGTCCGACTGTGTTGACACTTGTGAGGCACGTCATTCCGGCCGAAGACCGTTCCCATACCTGGAGGTGAACACCGTGTGGGTCGTCAGAATGCTCCTGACCCTCGTCCTGGTAGTGATAGTCACGGGCTTCGCCATGCTCAACAACGCCGAGCGGGCGACCGTGACCCTCTGGCCGAGGACAGTCGTGTTCTTCGAAGTTCCTCTCGTGCTTCTGCTGTTCGAGGCCTTCGTGCTGGGCGCCGTGCTCTGGTTCGTCGTTTCGATCTTCCACGAGATCGTTCTCAGACGCCAGATCAGGAAGCTCAAACGCGAGAACTCGGACCTTAACCAGGAAATCGCCGGCCTGCACAGCATCTCGCTCCAGGAGATCGAGGGACAGGCTGCGCAGGACGACACGTCCGGGCCCGGGATCTAGGGCGGAGGGAACCGACATGGCCTTCGTCATTATCGCCGCCGTCATCGCGGCCGGTGCCGCTTTCTGGTACGTCGGCGCGCGACGCACAAGAGCACGCAGGCGCGAGGTCGACGAGTCACCTTACCATCTCGGCCTGGACGCGCTGATCGCTGGAAACAGCGACGGCGCGATCGAGCACCTGACCCAGGCGGTCCGAGACAACCCCAGAAACGTCGACGCATACGTCAAGCTCGGGAACATCCTTCGCGAGCGCGGACAGGTGAAGCAGGCCACGCAGATCCACAGGGAGCTCCTCGTCAAGAGGAAGCTGCCGACCCGCGTCCGCAGCGAGATCATCAAGAGCCTCGCCCGTGACCTCGCGAGCGCGGGTCGGTGGCGGGACGTGCTCGAACATCTGGCCACGTTGCCCCGCGCGGAGCGCTCGGACCCGCGGGTGCTCACCATGACTCGCGACGCATACGAGTCCGCGGGTGACCTGGACAAGGCCGCGCAGGCCCACAAGGAACTGCTGAAGGCAGGCTCGCTGGAGGGGGAACCTGCTCCGGAGGTCTATCGCGCACACCTCGGCCTCCTGGCGTTCAGAAGGGGCGACACCCGACGCGCAAAGGCGGAGTTCCAGGCGGCTGTCAAGGAAGACCCGGGCTCCGGTCTGGCGTACGTGTACCTGGGTGACATCGCCGTGAGGGAGGAGGACGCCGAGCGCGCCGTCGCCTACTGGATGCGACTGATCTCCGAGAAGCCGGATTGCGCCCACCTGGTGTTCGAGCGTCTTGAGAAGGCGTATTTCGAGATCGGAGACTTCGGCCGCATGATGGGCATCTACGAACAGCTGGTCGCGAGTTCCCCATCCAACGTCATGGCACTGACGGGTCTGTCGAGAATGCTCGAGCGCAAGGGAGCGGTCGACGAGGCTCTGCGCATCGCGCGCGAGGCGGTCAAGCACGAGGGCAGTACGTTCGAGGGCCACAGACAGCTCATTGAGATCCTGATGAGACACGACCGGTATGAGGAGGCCGCGAAGGCTGCGGAGACGCTCCTCGCCGGCCTCGCGGACCACCGCGAGGAACGCACGTGTCCGAGGTGTAAGGCGGCGCTCGACGGCTACAGCTGGCGCTGCGACTCGTGCCGGGCGTGGGTCAATGAGTGCTAGGCGAAAGCCCTCCAGGGCCGCCGCACGCGCCACGCTGGCTACCGCGGCGTTGACGCTCTGCCTCGCTGCTCAAGTGTGGTGTGGCGAAATCCCGACGCCCGAGGAGGCCGTCGCAAAGGCGCGGGCGCTCGTGCGGCAGGGCCATCAGACTGACGCCGAGGCCTACCTCGAAGACCTGGTCGGAGAAGAGGACGGAGCGCACGCCGGGAACGCGACCGTGCTGCTCGAGGCCGCCCGGCTGTCCACGTCCGCCGAGGTCTGCCGGATTTACGCGGCCCGGGCCATCAAGAGAACCCGCAGCGACGCCCTGCTGGAAGCCGCGCATATGCTCAGGGGCGACAGCTACTTCGCAGAGAATCTCTACATCAGCGCGAGCCGCGAGTACGAGGAGGCGGCGAGCCACTCCTCCAAGCAAGGTCCCGGGCTTGCCGACCTCAAGCGGGCCAGGAGCATCCTGGCGGCGGGCGATGCCGGGGCCGCCGTCGAGGTTTACCGGGCCATCGCGGACTGGGGCGCCACGCCGGGAGAGATCACGCCTGTCGCACAGGTCGGGCTCGCCCGAGCGCTGCTGGCGGCCGGGCGGCCGGAGGAGGCCGCCGAGCAGTTCGAGACAACGGCCAGTGTGTACGCGGAGAACGAGATCCGGGTTCGGGCACTCGCCGGCGCCGCGGAAAGCCACGAGGCCGCGGGCGCGGACACGGCTGCCGTTGCGGCGCTCGCACTTCTTGTCTCAGACTACCCGAACAGCTACGAGGCGGTGCTGGCTCGGGAGAGACTCCGCACCTACTCGCTTCCCGACAGCACGCTTCTGTACGGTGGGGCCCCTGACACGACCGCGCTGCCGGGCAATCCGCCGGAGCTGCCCGAGCAGTAGCTCGAGAGGCGTGAGGGAAACGACCACCGGGCCTCTGCCGGTGGTTGTTCGTTCTTAGGTCCTGCGTGAAACCGGAGACCCGATGGCGAAGCTCACACCGATGATGGAACAGTACCAGAGAATCAAATCGCAGCACGAGGATGCGATCCTCCTGTTCCGCATGGGTGATTTCTACGAGACGTTCTTCGACGACGCGAAGACGGCCGCCCGCGTCCTCGGTCTGGCACTGACCACCCGCGACAAGAGCGGCAAGAACCCGGTCCCACTTGCGGGCGTCCCGCACCACGCGCTCGAATCGTATCTCGCCCGGCTCGTGAACGCGGGCTACCGCGTCGCGATCTGCGACCAGGTGGAGGACCCGAAGCAGGCGCGCGGGATCGTCAAGAGAGAGGTCACGGAGGTGATAACTCCCGGGACCATTCTCTCATCGACGATGCTGGACGAGAAGCGTTCCAACTTCCTCGTCGCGCTCGCGCCGGGTGGTGAGCGCAGCGGTCTCGCCAAGATCGACCTCTCGACCGGCGAGTTCAGCGTCACCGAGTTGGATACCGCCGACCTGCGTCGCGAGGTGCTTCGCGCGGACGCATCGGAGCTGCTCGTCCCGGAGGGCGAGTTGGAGAAGGAACCGCTCGCCTCGCTCCTCGCCGACATCCCCGATGTTCCCGTCAGTCCAGTCGCCGACTGGGAGTTCGGCATCGAGCAGTCGCGGGAGACGCTCGAGAGCCACTTCGGCGTCGCCAATCTGGACGGCTTCGGGTGCTCCGATCTCGAAGAGGGTATCGCTGCGGCGGGCGCCGCACTTCGGTACCTGACCGACCTCAAGAAGCGCGACCTCGGGCAGATAACCTCTCTCAGACGCATCCGCCACTCCGAGCGCATGGTCCTCGATGAGACCACTCAGAGGAACCTCGAGCTCGTTGAGCCTCTGGACCGCGGCTTCCCCGAAGCGACGCTGCTCTCCGTGTTGGACAGAACCGACACGCCCATGGGCGCGCGGCTCCTGAGGCAGTGGGTGCTGTACCCCCTCCTCGACCATGAGGAGATCGGCGAGCGCCTCGACTCCGTCGAGGCACTGGTCGCGGGTCGCGCCATCCGGCAGGAGTCGTCCGGCATCCTGCGGGAGCTGTGCGACATCCCGCGCGTCGTGGGTCGGGTCGCATCGGGCCACGCGAGCCCACGGGACCTCGTGTCACTTCGCCGATCTCTCGAACTCCTTCCCACCGTGCGCGATCTCTTGGCCTCGTCGAACTCGGAGGCCGTCCGGGCGCACGGCGAGAACCTCCCGGACGTCGGGGACGTAGCTGGGATCATCCGCGAGGCCATAGTCGACAGTCCCCCCGCTACGTTCAAGAACGGCGGCATCGTCAGGGACGGCTACAGCGGTGAGCTGGACGACGTTCGCTCGACCGCTCGCGAGGGGAAGGGGTGGATCGGGAAACTGCAGACGCAGGAGCGGGAGAACACGGGCATCCCGACGATCAAGGTGGGCTACAACAGAGTCTTCGGGTACTACCTGGAGGTCACGAAGCAGCACGTCCACCTCGTCCCGGATCACTGGATCGGGAAGCAGACCCTGGTCAACGCGGAACGCTACGTGACGCCGGAACTCAAGGAACACGAGTCGCGAGTGCTGACGGCCGAGGAGAACATGCTCCGGATGGAGCACGAGATCTTCGAGGACGTGCGAGGCCGCGTGGCGGTCCACGCGACGACGCTGCAGGAGGCTTCGGCCGTGCTCGCGCGCATCGACGTCCTGTCGTCGCTCGCCACGGTCGCGGAGGAATCCCGTTACGTGAGGCCGGAGGTCGGCGACTGGAACGAGCTGACCATCCGCGACGGCCGTCACCCCGTGGTCGAGAAGCTGCTCAGGGGTGAGGAGTTCGTGCCGAACGACGTGAGCTTCGATGAGGACGGGCGCCAGATACTCCTGATAACGGGCCCGAACATGGCGGGCAAGTCCACCTATCTGAGACAGGTGGCGCTGGCGGTCGTCATGGCGCAGATCGGGTCGTTCGTCCCGGCCAGCTCCGCGAGGATAGGCATCGTGGACAGGGTCTTCACGCGCATAGGCGCGACCGATGCCCTCGCCAGGGGGCGTAGCACGTTCCTTGTGGAAATGAGTGAGACCGCGCACATCCTCCACGACGCCACGACGCGAAGCCTCATACTCCTGGACGAGATCGGCCGTGGAACAAGCACGTTCGACGGCCTCTCCATCGCCTGGGCCGTGACGGAGTATCTCCACAACCGCGGCGACGTCCGTCCGTGGACGATGTTCGCGACCCACTATCACGAACTCACGGAGCTTGCGGACGTGCTTCCACGCCTCAAGAACATGAATGTGCTGGTAAGGGAGACCGGGGACTCGATAGTATTCTTGAGGAAGATAGTCCCGGGCTCCGCCAACCAGAGCTACGGGATAGAGGTAGCCAAGCTGGCCGGTATACCCCGCGAGGTCGTACTCCGGGCCCGTGAGGTACTGGAGAACCTCGAGTCCACGCAGTACACGGCCGACGCCGTGCCGCGCCTGGCGGGCGGCCAGCACGGTCCGCTCGGCCCGGGCGGACCGCAGCTGAGGCTTTTCGACTCGGAACCGTCCGAAGTGGAGCGGGAGATCGAGGAACTCGAGATCGAGCGGATGACACCGCTCGATGCCTTCGACAAGCTGGTCGAACTCAGGAAGCGAGTCAAGCGTGGGTAGCCGGATCAGGATCCTGAGCGAGAGCGTAGCGAACATGATCGCCGCCGGCGAAGTGGTGGAGGCGCCGTTCTCGGTCGTGAAGGAACTCATCGAGAACGCGCTCGATGCCGGCGCGACGGAGATCGCCGTTGACATCAAAGGTGGCGGGAGCGACCTCGTGCGCGTCACCGACAACGGCTCCGGAATGAACCGCGACGACGCCCTGGCCGCGTTCGATCGCTTCGCCACCAGCAAGCTCACGACCGCGGATGATCTCGAGGGCATCTCCACGCTCGGCTTCCGAGGTGAGGCGCTGCCGAGTATCGCCTCTGTCTCACGAATGAGGCTCGTCACATGCGAGGACGGTGACATTGAGGGAACGGAGGTCGATCTCGTCGGCGGAGAGGTCAGGGACGTGATACCGGCCGGGCGCAAACGGGGGACGACCGTGGAGGTTTCCTCTCTCTTCTACAACACGCCGGCGCGGCGCAAGTTCCTGAAGAGTGACAGCGTCGAGGTCAGGCGCATAATGGATCTCTTGACTGAGTATGCTGTGCTCCACCCGTCTGTCCGACTGGACGTCGCGGTCGACGGCAAGCTCGCACTCGGGCTGATGGCGGTCGACACGCTGGCGGAACGCGTGGCTGGAGTTCTGGGCAGCAGGATGGCCGCGGAGATGCTGCCCGTCTCGCTCACGGAGGAGAACGGTTCGGTAGAGGGGCTCGTGGGGCGGCCGACGATCGCGCGCGCGCGCGGAGCGCAGCAGGTGGTGGCCATCAACGGCCGCCCGGTCAGGAGCCGCCTCGTGGGCGCCGCCGTTCGCTCCGGCTACGGCGAGCTTCTGCCTCGCAACAGACACCCGGTGGTATTCCTCATGTTGACCGTGGACGGCTCCCTCGTGGACGTCAACGTCCATCCGACGAAGAGAGAGGTCAGGTTCGGCAACAGCCGTCGGATCTTCGGCCTCGTAGAGAGCGCCGTCCGCTCGGCCCTCATGTCCCACGACACGGCGCCCACACTATCCACCTACGAGGTTAGAACCGCTGGGCGATCGGGGGCGGGGTCCCAAAGCGCGGCCGCGATGGCCACGTCTGAGCTGCAGTTCCCCACGGTCGTCCGGGAGAACGGGCCCGTGGCCATCTCGGAGGACGAACTCCGCACCGAGACAGGCGACGACGAGCACCACACCAAGTTCTGGCAGCTGCATCAGTCGTACGTCTTCATCCAGACCCGCGAGGGCGTGCTCATCGTCGACCAGCACGCGGCGCACGAACGCGTCCTCTACGAAAAGGCGAGAGCGGCGCTCTCGGGAGCCGCGGAGACGGGTCCCAGCCAGCAGCTGCTCTTCCCGGTGGCGGTCGACCTGTCGCCCGGGGAGTGGGAATCGCTCGACGGCGTCAGGCCACTTCTCGACAAGCTGGGTTTCACTATCCAGTCGATGAGCGGCAGGACCGTGCTTCTCGAGGCCGTCCCTGGCGCCTTCCCCAAGTGGCCGCACGACAGGATCCTCCACGACATCCTCACGGAACTGCCGTCAGGCAGGCCCGACGTCCGCGACCTGGTGGAGAGCATCGCGAAAACGGTGGCGTGCAAGGCCGCCATCAAGGCGGGGGACAGGCTGACCGAGGAGGAAATGCGCTCGCTCATCGACCAGCTCTTCGCGACCGAGCTTCCGTACTCCTGCCCGCACGGCCGACCGACTTTCATGCGCATGACCTCCGAGGAACTGGACAAGAGGTTCGGCCGAACATGATCGCCGGGCAACCCCGAAGCTCTCGACACGAAGTACTGACCGTCGTCGGACCGACCGCCGTTGGCAAGACGGCGGTCGCCATCGCTCTGGCGCGCTCACTCGAGGGCGAGATCGTCTCCGCCGACTCCCGCCAGGTCTACCGCGGAATGGACATCGGCACCGCCAAGCCCACCGCCGACGAGCAGGCGTCGGTCCGGCACCACCTCATCGATATCGTCGACCCGTCCGAGGGGTACGACGCCGCCCGCTTCGCGGCGGACGCGGAAAGAACCATCGTGGACCTCATCGCTCGGGGCGCGACGCCGCTCGTGGCGGGCGGCACCGGCTTCTACGTGGCCTCGCTCTTCCGGGGCCTCTTCGAGGGACCGGGACGCAACCCCGAGGCCAGGGCAACCCTCACGGAACGCGCCGAATCCGAGGGCGTCGCGGCCCTGCACCAAGAGCTCGAGAGAGTCGACCCCGCGTCGGCGGAACGCATTCACGCCAATGATCTGTCTCGCGTCATACGCGCGCTCGAGGTCTATGCGACCACGGGGCGACCGCTCTCCGAATGGCAGGAGGAACCCGCCCGGGTTCCGGCGTTCTCCGCGCGTTACGTCGGACTGACGCTCCCCAGAGAGAAGCTGTACGAGAGGATAGACCGCAGGGTCGATGCGATGATGACGGCCGGACTGCTCGCGGAGGTCGAGGGACTCGTGTCGCGGGGCGCGCTCTCATCGGACATGCCTGCCGCGAGCGCGGTAGGCTACCGTGAGCTTCTGCCGGTCGTCGAGCGGGGAGAGGGGGATCTCGCCGAGGCCGTCGCCCTGATCAAGCGAAACTCGAGGCGCTATGCCAAGCGCCAGATGACTTGGTTCAGGTCCATCGAGGACGTCGCGTGGTTTGACCTGGACGGCAGGACTCCCGAGGATGCGGCGGCAGCGATACTCGCGCTACTGGCCGAACAGAACCGTCCCTCCAGCTGACCGCATCCGACTCCCACCTGAGACGCCGCCGGTGAGCAAGAAGGCCCGCACCGCGGGCTGAATCGCCTTGACTAGCGCTCTTCGTTCGTGTATCCATTCTACATATAGACAACGATAGACCGTGAGCGGGCATAACTCAGTTGGTAGAGTATCAGCTTCCCAAGCTGAGAGTCGCGGGTTCGAATCCCGTTGCCCGCTCCATTCTCTTTGGCTGGCCCCCGCCGTCCGCCCAAGCGGGCCGCTCGGGGGCCGCGTGCATGCCGGGGCAAGGAATGAGGATCACCAGGGTTGCGCCGGGGAGTGACGCCGAGCGCGCCGGCATCAGAATCGGGGACGAGCTGCTTGCCGTCGGCGGCAGGACGCTCGAGGATGCGATCGACCTGACCTTCGCGCTCGCGTGGATGGACGAGCGGGAGGCGATCTTCGAGCTCTCTCGCGGGGGCACGTCGTTCAGCGCCACCCTGCCGGCGGTGGACGCCGGGGAGCTGGGATTCGAGGTGCGGGAACCGCCTGTGAAGACCTGTTGTAACAGCTGCGTGTTCTGCTTCGTGGACCAGCTGCCTCGCGGGCTCCGCAGGAGCCTCTACGTCAAGGACGAGGACTACCGCCTGTCTTTCAGCTACGGCAACTACATCACGCTGACCAATCTCAGCGATGCGGACTACGAGCGCATCGCCTCACAGCGCCTGAGTCCACTCTATGTCTCGGTACACGCGACCGACGACGCGGTGAGACGCGGGATGCTGGGGAACGAGGACGCGCCGCCGATACTCGAGAGCCTGCGGAGACTCGACCGGGCACGCATACGAGTGCACGCACAGGCGGTTCTGTGCCCGGGCATCAACGACGGCGCGGTTCTCGAGCAGACGCTGTCGGACCTGTTCGCACTCGGCGAGCTGATCCTGTCGGTAGCCGTGGTCCCCGTCGGCCTCACGGCGCCCCGTCAGAGGCTTCCGCGCAGCGCAGGAGTGTCGGCGGCGGCCGCTGCAAGTGCGCTCGATACGATCGAGCGCTGGCAGAAACGATTCCTCGCGGAAGGCCGCGACAGAACCGTCTATGCGGCGGACGAGCTGTATCTCCGGGCCGGGAGGTCGCTCCCGCCGTACGACGATTACGGTGACTTCCCGCAGCTCGAGAACGGCGTGGGGCTCCTGCGCAGCTTCGAGTTCGACCTGAACGAACGCGCCGGCCTCCTGGGCGACCGCCTCGACGCGCGGCTCGCGGTGACGGTCGTCACAGCGAGACTCGCGGAGGCGTTCCTTGCAGACGCCATCGGCAGGACGCTCGGACAGATCGACGGGCTCACGTGCCGCGTCGTGGCGTCGGACAACAGCCTGCTGGGCCCGACCATCACGGTGGCCGGCCTGCTGTCCGGAGCGGACATGGTCGGTGCGCTGAAGAAGGCTCCCGAGTCGGATGCATACCTTCTGCCGGCTGCAGCCTTCAACGACGACGGCGTGACCCTGGACGGCATGAGCCTGAGCGAGATCGCCGACGGGGCGGGACGAGAGAACGTGGTGGCCACG
>JAUWLR010000257.1 GCA_030613615.1 Candidatus Eiseniibacteriota bacterium | reverse complement strand
GTGACGCCGTACTTCTCCATGTAGAGGCGCGTGAACATCGCGGCCAGTGACGGCAGCGTCACGCCGTAGATGTGCTCCGCGAGCGGGTGCGTCAAGGTCGCGACGAAGTCGGTGGCCTCGAGGTTGTTGACTTCGCGCATGCGCTCGGCGCCCGTGACCATCACGACATCGTGGAGCCCGGACGCAACAGCCATGTAGCCGGTCTTGACCGCGGAGCCGCCGGAAGCCGGGCCATTCTCGATGGTCTCGGCGCCCGCGGGTGTCAGGCTCAGCGTATCGACCACGGCGCTTGCGAGCCCCGTCTGGTGGTTTATCCGCCCGCCGCCCATGTTGGCGACGTAGAGGTGGTCGATCTCCCGCGTCCCCGCGTCCTTCATGGCCATCATGGCCGGATAGGCCGCGATCTCGGAGAGCGGATACTCCAGGCGCGTGAAGGACGTGATGCCGATGCCGATGACGTAGACGTCGCGCATGGTCACACTTTCCCTTCCTGCTTCCAGCGCTGGAGCACGAGCGCCGTGCCGGTCGGGTCGTACTTTGCGCGCGTTGCCGCGAGCAGGTCCTCCGGCGGCCTCGGCGGGTCCGACGGCGGCAGAATGGCCTCGTGGGCCTTCGCCAGAAGCTCGTCGGGCACGGGACGGCGGCCGACCACGAGCGTGTCCCGAGCCTTCTCGAAGAGCTCCCTGGTGAGCGCCCACGACGGCACGCCCCCGAGCTCGTGCGCGACGTCGAAGCGCTTCTCGAGGTTGTACTCGATCATCCAGCGTCGGAACCCGATGGGCGACTCGGCGACGATCAGGACCTCCTTCTGACCCAGGATGTCCATGTGGTATTCCATCTTCGCCGCGAACGCGTGCGCGCCTATCCGCAGGCCCCTGCGCATCGCCAGCGTGTGCAGCGACATCCCCACGTCCTCGTTCACCATCCGCCCGTTCACCACCGCACAGAGCTCGCCGTCTATCTGTGCGACGAGCACGTACTCATCCTGCATGCGATGCGCGTAGTACGCGAGGAGCTCGGCATAGACACGCGCGGCGACGACGTCGTAGAAATCGCGCTCGACCCAGACGAGGGGTGCCACGTGCTGCAGTATCGAGGGGATCTCATCGCGCGTCACCTGACGGATGACCATCTCCTCCCCGCTCGCGACCTTCATGTGCTTCGCCGGGAAGGGCGGCATCGGGTTGTCGACGGGACGCAGTATCTTCTCGAGATCTACGGCCATGTTGTTGCCTCCGTGTGTGCTCTGGTCCGTGCTCTGGTCCGTGCTCTGGTCCGCGCTTCGGCGTGCTCTGAGGCTATCAGACTACTTGGGCTTCTTCCATTCCTCATCGCGTATGCCGCGACGCTTGATGACATCGAAGATGAAACTCTTGGAGACGTCCAGAAGCTCCGCGGCCCTCGTCTTGTCCTGCCCCGCGATGAGCGCTTCAAGCACCGCTTCCCGCTCGGCCTTAGCCAGCCTGGCGGACTTCTGACGCGCCCAGCTGACGATGGCCGTCGTCTCGTCCCGCCTGCCGGCGAGGTCCGCGGGCGTCAGAACGGGCCCCGGCGACATGATGCAGGCGCGCTCGATGGCGTTCTTGAGCTCGCGCACGTTGCCTTTCCACTCGCGGCTCTCCAGGTACATCATGGCCTCGGGCGACAGCTCGTAGGGCACGTCCTGAGCCGCGGTGAACATCCCGAGGAAGTGCACGGCGAGCGGCCGGATGTCCGCCTTCCGCTCCCGAAGCGGCGGAATGTGGATCCTCATGAGGTTCAGCCGGTAGAACAGGTCCCTGCGGAAGCGCTCCGCCTCGACGTCCTCCTCGAGGTCGCGGTTCGTGGCAGCCATGACGCGGATGTCGACCAGCTTCTCCTTCTGCCCGCCCACGCGCCGAATCCTGTTGTCCTCCACCACCCTGCGGATCTTCGCCTGGATGCTCGCGGGCATGTCGCCGATCTCGTCCAGGAAGAGCGTTCCGTGATGCGCCGCCTCGCACACGCCGGGCTCCCTGCGGTGGGCGCCGGTGAACGCGCCCTTCTCGTGCCCGAAGAGCTCGTTGTCCGCGAGGTTCTCCGTAATGCCTGCGCACTCGACCACCATGAACTCCTGGCTGGCCCTGGCGCTTCTCTTGTGGATCTCGTACGCAACGACGCCCTTCCCG
>JAUWLR010000038.1 GCA_030613615.1 Candidatus Eiseniibacteriota bacterium | reverse complement strand
CGTGGGATGAAGACACCGAGCTCTCGGAGCAGACCTCTGACGGTGTTGATGCGTGCGGTACGCGCAGAGATCCATGCAGATCGGAGTCGGTGCAGAGCAGCGAGGGACTGCTGGTCGATGCTCTTGACGGGGACGGGTCTGATGTCCTGGTTGCGCGCTGCTTCAAGGAGCGCTTTGGCGTCTGCGCTATCGGTCTTGTTGCCGGTGACGTATGGCCTGACGCGATGTGGCGGGAGGAGGACGACGCGGTGTCCGATGGAGCTGAGGGATCGCGCCCAGTGGTGAGCGGATCCGCATGCTTCGAGGAGCACAGTGCCCGGTTTCTGCTGTGCGAAGAATGTGAGGAAGCGTTCACGGGAGAGCCTGTGGCGCTCACGGACGTGTCCAGGGTGGTGGGCGACGGCGATCTCGAAGACGGACTGGGCGAGGTCAACGGCGTAGGTGGTATGGTCGTTCATTGGACTCCTCCTTCCTGGTGGCACTCTGATGCCGGACGCAGCATGGCACGATGATGCCTCTTGCTGCGGGAGGAGTCCATTTCATCATATGCAGCCGACGAGCTTGGCTGTCACGTCGACTGCACCGTGGGCTGATGCACGCGACGCACCCGCCGCGCCGGCCTTGACGCTCGCGGCTGATACGGGATTCGCTGGCCCGGAAGACCCGTGAATCGTAGATGACGAAAGCCCTTCAAGCGGCCAGGGTTGTTCTGTTGCGAACAACAACAGTGGCCACCAGGAAGAACCTCGGCATGATCCACTCTACCGAACAGACTGCGGTCTCTCCACTCCTCGCTTCCAAACCCGATGAACGGGTTACCCTTTCATCTGACGGTAGATTCGCTCCCATCACAACCGGTGTGGTAGAAGACAGTGTTTGGATGCGCATATGCGCTAACCCGAGGGGGGAAGAATGAGAAGCGCGAGCGTGATTGGCGTTCTGTTGGTCTTGGTCTCGTCGGTGCCGTCACTCGCCGTCCAATCCGAGATGACGTTGACCGATGCAGAGACCGGCAGGGTGATTACCGTGAACAAGGAGGTCTCGCCGGAGTCAGCGATCGATCTCTTGCCGCTTACGCACGACACGTCCAGGGCCGGGCTGATCTGGGTGGCCGGCGCTGGAGGGGCGATATGCAGATCGGTTGGCATCAGCGATGCGACCCACCATTCATTCATCGGTTGGGGTCTGAACGACGAGGCATGGGCGTTCTTCGACGATACAGTCAATGTCCCTGTCTGGGAATATGGCCTCTGGGACGTGGATGATCTGCCTCACGACATCACTTCTGATGGGACCTGCCTGGCCGGTGGGGCAGGGAATACGCTTTACGGATTCGGTCCGTCTTCCAGCGTACCCGATTGGGTGTATCCGATAGGCGTTCCAACTGATGAGGTGTACAACCTGTTGTTGTCCGACGACGTCGAGACGATCTACTACGTATCCGGCGATGTTTTCGACCACATGAACATCACTTCCGTGAGCTTGACGACATTCGACGAGAACTGGAGTCAGGCTCTGCCGGAGAACGGACGTGTATGGGGCTCCGCCCTGTCGGGGAACGGCGAAAGACTGGTGATCGTGCAGTACAGCTGGGTCACGGTCTATTCGAGCGGCGGCGACGTGCTGTTTCAGATCGAGAGAGCTACCGGCTCTCAGGCGACGCCCGCCGTTTCCGACGACGGGAACATATTCGTCATCGGTGACCTCCACGGCTATGTGGACGTGTACGAGTATCGAACTGGCGGCACCTACCAGATCAAGTGGCAGTATCTGTTCCCGTGGGGCACCTACTACGACTGGGCGACGGCGCTCGCCGTCTCTGGAGACGGCGGCACGATCGCGGCCGGCTCGTACCAATATGAGGGTGGTCAAAACAGCGGAGAGCTGGCGGTGTTCGATGTCGGGAGCAACGTGCCGATATGGCTCTTCTCTTCCGACGATGACATGATCGCCAGTGTCGATATATCGGAAGACGGTTCTGCGATCGCGGCCATCGGCTGGGGGCCACTGGAAGACGGTGCCGATGACTTCTGGGTCTTCAGTAGAGACAGCAGCACACCATTCCTGACGTACAATTGCACCGGTTCGCCGTTTGATCTTGACATGTCCAGCGACGGTGCAAGATGCATCGTGGGCGGTAAGGCCGTTCACGCGAGGATAATGGGGAATGGCGGCAGACTGTATTGCTTCGACAGCAGCGATCCCACCGGCGTCGATGATCCAGAGATCGATGTGCCGAGCGCGTGCGTTCTTTCGCAGAACCGTCCCAATCCCCTCAATCCGCTGACGACGTTCACCTACATCCTGACGGCGCCGGGTCACGTCCGGCTTGCCATATACGATCTCGAGGGCAGACTGGTCGCCACGGTTGTCGACGATTCCGGGCAGCGGGGTCGCGGATCCGCCGTCTGGAACGGGAAGGACGGCAGCGGCGAGGCGGTGTCGTCGGGAGTGTACTTCGCGCGGCTGGAAGCGGGCGGAGAGTCGGATACGAGGAAGATCACCCTGATCAGATGATACGGGTCAAAGAACCGGACTGGATGGAACACACGAATGGAGGGGGACTGACACCATGAAAAGAACAATGCTCGTCGTCAGCTGCCTCGTTCTTCTCGTAGCGCACGTGGCGATAGCTCAGTTGCCCGGTGACGCCTTGTGGACGAGGACATACGGAGATACCAGTCCGGATTGCGGCCGCTGTGTTCAACCGACATCCGACGGAGGGTATGTCGTTGCCGGATTCACGTACGGCACCAGCCAGGATATCTACCTGATCAAGACCGACGATGTCGGGGACACGTTGTGGACCAACTGCATTCGTGGCGAAGGCAGCGATGACGCGAAATGCATCCAGGAACTCCCGGGCGGCGGATATGTCGTCGCCGGCAACACGCAGGCGCCGGGGATATTCGGCTGCGACATCTACCTCATCGAAACGGATGCGTACGGAGACACCCTCTGGACGAGGAAATACGGGGATTCCGAGGGCATGGGCACGGGCACCAACAACGGCAATTGTGTCGAGCGGACATCCGACGGCGGTTACATCGTAGCGGGATGGTCTCAGTTCCAAGGGCCGTACAATGAAGATCTCTGGCTCATCAAGACCGATGCAAACGGCGACAGCCTGTGGTCCAGGTTCTTTGGCGGATCGGCCTTTGACATGGCATATACGGTGGAACAGACCTCCGATGACGGGTACATCGCCGTTGGTTACACCCTGTCTTCCGGCGCAGGCAATGAAGACGTGTATCTCGTCAGAACGGATGCGCTCGGGAGTCCTGAATGGGAGAAGACGTATGGCGGGACGGGTTCCGACTACGGGCGTTGCGTCCGCCAGACAGCCGACGGCGGGTACATCATCACAGGATACACGACCTCGTTCGGGACCGGCGGATTCGACATCTATCTCATCAGGACCGACGCCCAGGGTGACACTCTCTGGACCAGAACCTACGGTGGCGTGAACGATGACATATCCTACTCACTTCAGGTGACCGCGGATGAAGGATACATCATTTCGGGAAAGACGACCTCCTTCGGCGCGGGCGGCAACGATGCGTATCTGATCAAGACGGACGCCAGCGGCGACACCTTGTGGACCAGGACATACGGGGGAACGGGCACGGACAAGGGATACTACGTTCAGCTGACTCTCGATGGCGACTACATCATGACAGGTGAAACGACGTCGTACGGTGGAGGCGACTACGACGTCTTGCTGATAAAGGTCGGCGGCGAGCTGACTGGCATTGAGGACGACCAACCGATTCTGACGAAACCATGCGTTCTTTCGCAGAACTACCCCAATCCCTTCAACCCCTCCACCGTCATCTCATACGACCTGCTGCAGGCATCGGATGTGGGAATGAACATCTATGACCTGTCGGGAAGACGAGTGAAGACACTGGTCAGTGGGATTCGGGCGGCAGGGGCACATAGGGTGGTTTGGGACGGCAGGAGCGACAAGGGAGAGGAGGTGGCCAGCGGCGTCTACGTCTGCAGGCTCGATGCCGGAGGTCATGTGCAGACGCGGAAGATGGTCCTGACAAGATAGAACGCCTCCGCACCGTCTCGCTTGACTGGGCACGGGACTCAGGTGTATGCTCCAAAGCACAACGTCTCACCGGGCGCCGAAAGGCCGCCAGGGGAAACCGGTCAAATGCCGGTGCTGTCCCGCAGCTGTAGTCGGCAATGAACCCCGTGAGTCACCCCAGAACAGAGGGCGTGGCCTCGCGGAGGGTAAGATGCCGAGAGCCAGAGTACCTGCCGGTGGGAACGTCCGTAGGTTCGTGGAAAGGCCTGTTGCGGACGTATGAGTTTGCCCTGTCGCAGTGCTCTGCAGTCTCTTCGGTTGTCCATCCTCCCAGCGAGCGAGAGGGGCGCTCTTCCCACCGGCGTGTTGCATGGGAGGAGCGTCTTGATGTTCGGCCCTCGCACAGCGCTCGCAGTGTCGATCTGCCTGCTGGTCTGTGTCTCCGCCACCGCCACAACGAAGATCCCGCCTGACGTTGACGTGCTCACGGATGTCGTGGACACCCTGGACGTGATCGCGGATCGCCCGGACCCGGACGATGCGATACGGGAGCTGTCTACGTTCGCCACCGTGCACGAGATCGGCGATGCACGCGGGGGAGTCGTCAGCATCGCGGACGTCCTGGAGGAAGGCGCGGGCGTGGACGTGAAGCGCTACGGGGGCCTCGGGGCCTACAGCACCGCCTCCATTCGAGCCAGCTCTCCCGCGCAAGTCGAGATCTGCCTGGATGGCGTACCGCTCAGGTCCGCCCAGTGGGGTGTTGTGAACCTGTCTGAGCTGCCGCTCGCGAATGTCGAGCGGGTCGAGGTGTACCGGAGCGGCGCTCCTGTTGGGCTTGGTGTCGCGGGAATAGGCGGCGTGATCAATCTCGTCACGCGGCCGGCGGGTGAGGAGCTCCTCGGCTGTTCCGTCTCGACCGGCAGCCACGGGACGCTCGGCGCCGACATCCTGAAGTCGGGGCGGCTGCGCACGGTCGGCTATCTCGCTTCGTTCCACCATCTGAGGAGCGAGGGCGACTTCACTTACGTCGATCATCACGGAACGCCGGAGAACACCGATGACGACGCGGTTGTCACGCGGGAGAACAATCAGTTCCAGCAATCGGGTCTGCTCCTGCGGATCGCGCCACCGCCGTTCAGAGGCTGGCGATTTGAGCTCTCTGACGATCTCTTCGTGAAAGAGAGCGGCATCCCGGGGATCGAGAACGTGCACATCAAGAGCGCCCACTTCGATGTCCTCCGCAACATGCTCAGAGGCTCCCTCGACTCACCTCTCCTTGTCGGGAACGCGCTTGAGCTGCGGGCGATGGGCTTCCACCAGCATCAAAGAGACCGCTTCTACAACCCGGACAACGAGGTCGGGCTCAGCCGGTCCGATACCGACAACAGAAGCACCGCCGCGGGAGTGAACCTCCTCGGTACCCTGCACTGGTACCGAGGTCGCCAGGTGGTCCGTCTGTTCAGCGAGCTTCGGCGCGAGCGGTACATCCCGGAGGACATGAATCCGAATATCGGAGTCGGGTTCACCCGGAAGCGTCGGGTGACGACGCTGAACGCCGAGGATCGAGTTCTCCTCTGGGGCGAAAGCCTGGCGCTCGTAGTGGGGTACCACTACCAGGAGGCTGTGGACAACTACGCCGGTCCCGTCCCCTTCGGCGCGCCGCCTGCTCCACTCGACGAACCGCACTGGTCGGTCGCCCACGGACCGAGCTTCGGAGTGCGGTGGTCGCCGGAACCGGCGCTCGTCGTGAAAGCGAACAGAGCCCGGTACGGTCGCTTCCCGACAATGCTCGAGCTCTTCGGCGCGAACGGCTACGTCGTCGGGAATGCTGAGCTCCTGCCTGAGGAGGGAACCACGACCGATGTGGGGTTCGTGCTTCGAGCGGAACGGCCGGGAGTGGCCTCGTCCGTCGTTGAGGCCGCGGTCTTCGTGTCGGAAAGAGACGACCTGATTATGTTCCTTCAGAACTCACAGAAGAGCGTGAAGGCGTTCAATCTCGAGTCCGCGCGCGTCGTCGGACTGGAGCTCTCCGCGCGCTGCGCGTGGGAGCGAGGTCTGGAGCTCTCCTTGTCGTACACGCGGGAGGAAGCGAGGAACACGGGGCCGTCGCCCATCTACCACGGCAAACGCCTCCCGTACGTTCCGCAAGACAAGCTGTTCGTGCGGACGGCCCTTGCGGCCGGCCGCATCACATTCAGATACGATTATCACTTCGAGAGCGACACCTACCGCGACCGCGCGAATCTCGCTGAGAACATGAGTCCGGCAAGACATCTCCACGGCGGCGGCGCGCGTGTTGAGATCACGGAGAATCTCGCTCTGGATGCACAGGTGCAGAACGTCTTCGACGCGGCCGTCGCAGACGTCGACGGGTATCCGCTTCCTGGAAGGACGTTCTACGTGACACTGAAGTTCGCAGCTGGTCTCAACTGAAAGGAGTGACGAACCATGCGCGTCCGTCCGTGCTCTTGTCCCGGGTTCCGCATGCCGCTCATCGTTGCCGTCGTCCTGGTTCTCGCGTCTCAGGCACAGGGGACGCCGCCGTGGGACTACGTCTTCGCCGTTACGACCGACTACGAGACGAGCGGCAGGGTCTCGATCGCCGATGTGGTTCCGCCGTGGAGCGTCGATGCGAACCTCGGGAGCATCCACAGTGACGCCGTGGCCCGCCATCACGGCGGCCTCATCTACGTCGTCAATCGTCTCTACGCCGACAACATCCAGGTTCTCGATCCCGAACAGGACTTCGCCACCGTCATCCAGTTCTCCGTCGGCCCGGGGAGCAATCCCCAGGACATTGCGGTCGTTTCCCCGGAGCGTGCCTACGTCTCTCGGTACGAGTCGGTGTGGCTCTACGAGGTGAATCCCGTGGTGGGCGCCGTTGTGGACTCGATCGATCTCTCAGGCTTCGCGGACACGGACGGGATCCCGGACATGGCGGAGATGGCGCTCGTCGGCGACCTGCTCTTCGTTGCGATTCAGCGGCTCGACCGCGACAACTTCTGGCTGCCGGTTTCTCCCTCGTACCTCGCCGTCATCGACACGAACACGAACGCGCTCGTTGACGCCGATCCCGTGGCGCCCGGTGTCCAGGGGATCGAGCTCACCGGCCTCAATCCGACGTCTGAGATACAGGTCGATGAGGAGGCGGGGATCATGTATGTCGGGGAGAGCGGCCGGTGGAACGTGTCCGACGGCGGGATCGACGCCGTCGACGCGGTCGGCCTGACGGCGCTCGGGTTCGTCACGACCGAGGACCAGCTGGGCGGCGACATCGGCGATTTTACACTTCCGTTGAACGGCCGGGCCCACGCCGTCATATCGGTCTCAACGCCCGGATGGGAGGCGTACTGCGTCTCGTTCGACTGGGCGAGTGGGGACTTCATCGGCGAGGTGTGGAGACCAGGCGGTTTCTCGGTCGAGGACATCGAGGTTCATCCCGGCACCGAGCAGCTCTTCCTCTGTGACAGGACCTACACCAACCCCGGAGTGCGCGTGTTCAGCGCTGCCGACGGCGGCCAGCTGACGACCGGCCCCCTGAACGTCGGTCTTCCGCCGTTCGATCTCGTCATCGTCGGGGACGCGGTAACCGGCGTGGGGGACGCCCCGTCCGAACTGAGCCCGACCCTTCACGTAGCTGCGAACCTGGTCGGATCGGAGACCCTCATTGCGTTCACGCTCCCGAGCGAGGGTTCTGTGCGTCTCGACATCTACGACGTCTCGGGCCGCCACGTGAGGAATCTCAAGCGGGGATTCGTGGGAGAGGGGGAGCATGTCGCCTCCTGGGGCGGCCGGGACTCCCATGGGCGACCGGTGGCCAGCGGCGTCTACTTCGTGAGAGTGGAGGCGGGCGGCGCATCGGCAACCGGGAAGGTCGTGCTGCTGCGCTAGTGCCGCCGCGCAGGGCGGCGTGCCGATACTGCTACCATCACGCCGGCGCGTGCGCTAGAATTCCTGTCTGCGCTGTGGTTACGAACATCGTGTTACTGAAGCCTGTGGGAAGGGAAGGACCGACATGGACAGGGGTCTCTTCGCGTCCGGCGGGGCCATCACATTCCTCGGGTTATGACAGCATCCGGCAAGCTCGGTACGCTCACGGGCATCCTCAGAGATATGGGAAGCGTGCTCGTCGCCTTCTCGGGCGGTGTGGACAGCACGTTCCTGCTGAAGGTGGCCTCGGACACGCTCGGCCCGCGGGCCGTGGCGGCCACCGCGACCTCGGCGATACGAGCGTCGGACGAACTGACGCGGGCGCGCGACCTGGCACGTTCCATCGGCGCCGAGCTCGTGATCGTCGAGTCGGGCGAGCTCGACGATCCGAACTTCGTTTCCAATCCGCCCGAGAGATGCTACATCTGCAAGAAATTGCTGCTTTCGGAGCTCCAGCGGATCGCGGGCGAGCGCGGACTCGAAGCGGTCGCCGAGGGTTCCGTTGTCGACGATGCGGGCGATTACCGCCCGGGTATGCGGGCCGTCTCGGAGCTGGGTGTCAGGAGCCCGCTCAGGGAGGCCGGGTTCACCAAGGCGGAGGTCCGCGCTCTCTCGAGGGACATGGGCCTTGCGACCTGGGACGCGCCGTCCTCGCCGTGTCTCGCAACCAGGCTTCCATACGGGACGGCGATAACGGTCGAACGGCTCCGGCGGATCGAGCGGGCCGAGGGGCTTCTGGCCGAACTGGGGATCAAGGGATTCCGGGTCAGGGACCACGGCGACGTCGCCAGGATCGAGGTTTCGCGCGCGGACGAACGCGTGCTTCTGGACCCCGCTGCTCGCGGGACAGTCGTGAACGGCCTGAGGGCCCTCGGGTTCGCATACGTGGCGGTCGACCTCATCGGGTACAGGACCGGGAGCATGAACGAGACACTCCCCGAGAGGGAATCGGATTGAACACGGACAGCATCAGGGAACTCCTGGAGAAAGTGAGCGCCGGGGCGACCGGTGTGGACGAGGCGCTCGACGTCCTCAGGCGCCTTCCATACGAGGACCTCGGCTTCGCCAAGATAGACACGCACAGGGACCTTCGCACCGGCTTCCCCGAGGTCGTCTTCTGCGAGGGGAAGACTATTGAACAGATAGTCGGAGTCGTCCGGAGCCTGCCGGCGGGTGGGTTCCTGATGGGAACGCGCGCTGACGCCGGTATGTACGATGCCGTGAAGGCGGTCCGGAGCGACGCGGTCTACCACGAATCCGCCAGGATCATCCTCGTCGGTGAGGGGAAGGAGAAGCGGTCGGGGAAGGCGATACTCGTCGTCAGTGCCGGCACTTCCGATCAGCCGGTCGCGGAGGAGGCGGCGGTTACGGCGGAGGCGATGGGAAACGCGGTCGAGCGGCTGTACGATGTGGGGGTCGCCGGCATTCACAGGCTTCTTTCTCACAGGGAGAAGCTCGCCGAGGCGAACGTCCTGGTGGTCGTTGCCGGAATGGAAGGCGCGCTCGCGAGCATCGTCGGCGGGCTGGTGGACCGACCCGTCATCGCCGTTCCGACGAGCGTCGGATACGGCGCCAGCTTCCACGGCCTGTCCGCCCTTCTGACGATGCTCAACAGCTGTGCCCCGGGCGTTGCCGTCGTCAACATCGACAACGGCTTCGGAGCGGGCTACATGGCAAGCGTGATCAACCGAACGTGTGAGGCGCCATGAGAATCGCGTACTTCGACTGCTTTGCGGGCGTGGCCGGCGACATGATCGTCGGCGCTCTGCTCGATGCGGGGCTCGCGCTTGCGGACCTCAGGCGTGAGCTTGCGAAGCTCGACGTCGGCGGCTACAGGGTCGAGGCGCGGAAGACTGAGAGGAACGGCATCTCGGGCACGAAGTTCGACGTCGTCACTGAAGAAGCGAACGTTTCGAGAAGCGCCGCCGAGATCGTCAGGATCGTCGAGGAGAGCGTCCTCGATGAAGACGTCAAGCGGCCCAGTGTCGCGATTCTACAGACGCTCGCCCGCGTCGAGGCGAGGATCCACAATGCGAACGTCGATGAGGTCCACCTGCACGAGGTCGGCGGGCTCGATGCGATAGTCGACGTCGTGTCGTCGGTCGCCGGCCTGAAGCTGCTCGGCGTCGACGAGGTGCGCGCGTCGAGTATCCACGTGGGTACCGGCTTCGTCGAATGCAGGCACGGGACGATCCCGGTTCCCGCACCGGCGACCCTGGCGCTGCTCGAGGGAATCCCGGTCGTCTCGCGTGGGATCGAGGCCGAGCTTGCCACACCCACCGGCGTCGCCATAATCAGGACGCTCGCGGCGGGGGGCGGTGGGCGCCTTTGGGGCGGTGAGCTTGCCTACGGCGGCGAAGTCGCCACCGAGAGCGGTGCTGAGCCGCGGACCGGGGGATTCGGCCCGATGCCCGCGATGCGTGTTGAGACGACGGGCTACGGCGCCGGAAGCAGGGACCTTCCCATCCCGAACCTCCTCCGCGTGACCATCGGGCAGGCTGACAGTGCGTACGAGGCCGACGAGGTGATGCTCATCGAGACCAACATCGACGACATGAGCCCGGAAGTCATCGGGTACGTCTGTGAGCTCCTCCTGTCACAGGGCGCGCTAGATGTTTACACTACCCCCGTCTTCATGAAGAAGAACCGCCCCGGCACGCTCCTGAGCGTGCTCGCTCGCCCGGTCGAGGAGGACGCTGTCGTCGCCACTCTGTTCAAGGAGACGACCACGCTCGGCGTGCGTATCGGCATGCTGCGTCGGCAGAAGCTCGAGAGAGAGACCGTTGAGGTCGACACCCGATTCGGCCCCGTTGTGGTCAAGGTGAGCAGGCACGACGGACGGATAGCGAACGCGGCGCCCGAGTATGAGAGCGTGAGGGAGATCGCGCTCCTGCGAGGCATTCCGCTGAAGGACGTGTACGACGAGGTGACGAGGGCCGCGAGGGACGCGCTGGACGACAACGGTGGCGGCCGGAGTCAGCTTCCCCCGGAGGGCGCAGAAGCGTGAGTTCGTTCACGACACTCAAGAAGAAGATCGGCTTTGTCGGCGGGATCGCCATCTTCGTTGCGCTGATGATCGCGCCGCTTCCCGTCGACGTCCAGATCAAGCGGACGCTCGCCGTGCTTGCGCTGTGCGCCGTGTGGTGGGGCACCGAGGCGATCTCCATCTACGCGACGTCGCTCGTACCGGCCGTTCTCCTGCCTCTGCTCGGCATCCTCCCGCTTCAGGAAACGCTCTCGCAGTACGCCAACCGGCTGGTGTTCCTCTTCCTTGGCGGATTCATCATCGCGCGCTCCATGATGAAGTGGGGTATCGACCGCAGGCTCGCGCTCGCGATCCTGGGGCGCGTCGGCGGCGACTCGAAGATGCTCGTCCTCTACTTCATGGGGCTGACCGCGTTTCTGTCCGCCTTCCTCTCGAACACGGCCACGACAGCCATGATGCTTCCCATAGCTCTGGCGATCCTCACGAACTCGCAGCTCAAGGCGGAGTCGCGCTACGGCACGGTCCTGCTCTTAGGAATAGCCTACGCGGCCACCATCGGCGGCGTGGCGACGCTGGTCGGGACTCCGCCCAACGTACTGCTCGCCGGCTTCTCCCAGTCGCTCCTGGGGCGTGAGATCACGTTCTTCGAGTGGCTCAAGGTCGGGTTGCCGTTCGCCGTCGTCATGCTGCCGCTCACGTGGTGGTTCCTCTGGTGGAGTCACAAGCCGAAGGTCAAGACCATCACCGGTGGGGAGGCGCTCGAAGAGGAGCGGAAGGCGCTCGGCCCGGTTTCACAGGGCGGGAAGTACACGATCGTCGCGTTCGTGATGGTGGCGTTCCTCTGGCTGACGCGCCCGTTCTGGGACGTGATCCCGCTCCCGTTCATGGCCACACTGCAGGCGCGGTTCGACGACTCGCTCATCGCGATATCCTGCGCGCTTCTCCTGTTCATCGTCCCCACGAACATCAGGAAGTGGGAGTTCCCGCTCGTGTGGGCAGACACGAGGGCCGTCTCGTTCGGGACGCTCTACCTGTTCGGTGGGGGCCTGGCGCTGGGCAAGGGGCTGTTTGAGTCCGGAACGGCTCAATGGATCGCGGGCTCGCTCTCGCTGTCCGGCACGATCCACCCGCTTCTCCTCATCCTCGTTATTGCGGTGATCGCATCGTTCCTGAGCGAGATCGCGTCGAACACCGCGGTGGCGAACATGATGATCCCGATTCTGATCGCCGTCTCGGCCGCGATCGGCGTGCCGCCCTACCTCCTCGCGATCCCGGCGACGGTAGCGTGTTCGAACGTGTTCATGTTGCCGGTCTCGACCCCGCCGAACGCCATCGTGTACGGTTCCGGCAAGATCGACATATCCGACATGTTCCGGACGGGTCTCAAGCTGCACCTGATCGGGATCGTGGTCATGACGCTGCTCGTGTATTACATCACGAGCAAGGTGTTCGGTGTGTTCCCGACGTAGTGAGTGTGGTAGCGTCAGGGGAGACGCGGCACGGTTGTGCCCGCGTCCATCAGGAAGAGGACCCGGGCCCCGGGTCCTCTCTTCGCGAGGGCCGCGTTCAGTGCGCCCTGCATGTCCGCGCACGGACGGAAGAAGATGCTCTCGACCGTCTCCCCGGGGAGTCCCGTCACGGACCATACTTCGGCTTCCGTCACAAGCTCGGCCAGCTTGATGGCCTTGTGATCCCCGAGGGTGTAGTCTTCTCCGATCAGCCGCGCGACGTCCTCGGGTGAACCGGCGGACCTCAACTGCCCGACGAACGCGTCGTTGCCCAGACCCTCACCGCACTCCGCGACCAGAATGAGGATCCCACCCGCAACGAGTGCGAGCCGGGCGCTCTCTATCGCCTTGTGGGCCTGGTAGAGATCGGAGTCGACGGGGCTTCTCGCCACCGCCACCACGATGTCGCACCTGCCGGGGACGTCCACCGAGAACATCCCTCTCGCGCGGGAGACAGCGGCATGGAAGGCGCCGTGGATGTCGCCCGCGCTCGCCGCGCAGACTCTGCGCTCGCTGTCGATGACCGTCATGATGGAAAAGATGGGTCTGTCCCCCAGAAGTGCTAAGGCATCCAACATGTCCTCGTGCACCGGGTTGCCGTCGAGCGCCATGAAGCACGACGAGGGGTCGAGCGCGTGGCTGTGGTTCTGTCGCACCGTCTCGAACGCCGCGACGCCGGGGAGGAAGGCTTTCCGCCCGCCCGTGAAACCCGCGAAGTAGTGCGGCTCGACCGAACCGAGGACGACGACGCGGGAGGCGTCCGTCACAAGGCGGTTGAGGTGAACCTCCGTTCCCCTGGCCGTGCGCCCGAGGTACGTCATGCCATCCGGACTTCTCGCGTCGTGCACGACAACCCGCGCACCCGGCATGTCCGCCGCGTCGCCGAGGATCCTCGCCCGCTCCTCCGATGTAGGAGGCCTGTGTGTGCCCGTCGCGATGACGAAAGTGAGTTCGGCGACACCCGCAAGCTCAGGGCGGATCAGCTCCAGCAATCGCGCCGTCGGAGTCGCTCTCTTGGCGTCGTTGACGATGACGACCGCATCGCGCGAGCCCTCGAGAAAGTCGACGAGCGGAACCGAACCGATGGGGGAGGAGAGCGCCCGGGTGAGGATCTCGTGCTCGTCGCCGCTCTCCATCTCGGCGGCGCGGACCACGCCCGCGACGTTCGCATCGTCGAGTTCCACGGTGACCAGGCCTGTGCCGTAGGGGATCTCAAGTCTCATGACGGCTCCGTGAGCGAGGCTCTCTCCAGGAAGGGAGCATAGCACCGTGGAGCGCGTCTGTCCGAAGAAAACGGCGATTCCCGAGCTCCGCACACGCTTCTTGAGGGGCTCGGCAGTTCCCTGTATCATAGCAATGTGGCTCATCGCCTCGTCCGCGGGGCGGCGGTGCATGTCGCCTCGTCCCTCATCTCCTGCTGCGGTGAAGGAGTGCCGAATGGGAACAAGCGAGAAGTCGTTCGCGGGCAGACTCAAGCGGTTCGGCCAGTCGCTTCTGACTCTCCTGATCACTCTCGTCGTCATCTACCTGATTGGCGAGGCCCTGGTCTTCGTCATGTACAGGGACAAGATCGCCCTCTTCCCTCGCTACGTGACCGATGTGCACTACGGTGAGTTCCACATCCGGGGCAACGTGCCCGATTCGCACTACTGGCACAAGAGTGCGGACGGGCGGTGGGAGTTCTTCATCAACGGGCAGGGATTCCGCGACACACGGGAGTTCAGCTACGAGAAACCCGAGGGCGAGCTGCGGGTGCTCGTGCTGGGGGACTCGTTCACGATCGGCTACGAGGCCGCTCAGGACGAGACGTACTCGGCGGTCCTCGAGCGCTACCTCGACGGGCAAGGGCTTCCCGCCGAGGTCATCAACGCGGGCATGTCGGGCAGCAGCACGGCGGAGGCGCTGGTCCTGCTGGAGCAGGAGGGCGTCAAGTACGCCCCTGACGTCGTCGTGCTCGGCTACTACGGGAACGACCTCGACGACAATCTCAAGGCGGACCTCTACCGCCTGGAGGGCGGAGAGCTCGTGCTAAACAGGACGGAGTACATCCCGGCCATCCGGGTACGGAACCTCCTCAACTCGTTCGGGCTCTACCGCTTCCTGAGCGAACGGTCCTATCTGCACAACTACCTGAACAACGTGGCTACCATATACTTCAAGCAGCAACTTCTCAGGAAGAAGATGGCGGCTCTGGAGGCCTCCGGCGGGGGAGAAGCCGAGGCCGGTCCTTCGGTCGAGGAGTACAAGATCGATCTCGGCAGGGCGCTCGTCGAGCGAGTGTACGAGGTGTGCCGGGAGAACGGCGCTGACTTCGTGCTTCTGGACATCGCCAGCCGACACCTCGAGCGTGCCTTCCCCTGGCGGGGCGACGTGGACATCGGCCTAGTCACAGATGTCTACGTGGACACGGTGCCCATTCTGAGCGCGTACGACGGCCTGATCGCTCTTCGGGTCGTTCACGGCGACGGACACTGGACGCCGTTCTCGCACCTGATGGCGGGTGTGGCGGTCGGCGATGCGATACTTGAGATGCATGGAGCGGCTCTGACCCCGGACGTCAGCGAGTAGCCGACGGTACCGCGGCCGGCAGCAGGCGGGGCGCGGACCCGGCGGCATCGGGGCCGGTCGCCCGGACTGGAGAGAGGACACGCATGGAAGGCGATCACCTGTCGCGCGGCAAGCGATTCCTCGCAATGTTGATCGCGGCACTCATCGCTGTCGTAGTGGTGGTTGTGGTGGGCGAGCTGATGGTCAGGCTCATCCGGCCACAGCGCTCAATGTACCCGAGGTGGCAGTTCTCATCGAAGTACGGCACGATGCTCTTTCCCGACAGGGAGATGGTCCACGAGCGGCCGGGGCAGTGGCGCTTCATCTACACGACGAACGCCAACCAGTGCCGAGGCGAGCTGATATCCATATCCAACAGCTACGAGCGGCAGAACGTGCTGGTTTTAGGAGACTCGTACTCCTTCGGGAACGGTGTAGACGACGAAGAAGTCTACGCGGCCGTCCTGTCGGAGGAACTCGGCGACGGCTACGACACCGTCAACCTCTCCGTGGGTGGGTGGGGTCTGACGCAGCACATCAGGCGCTTCTACGAGTTCGGGCGGTTGTACGACCCGACCGCTGTTATCGTCCAGTTCTGCGACAACGACCCGAGGGACAACTACAAGAACAGGGTGACGACTGTCGAGAACGGGAGGTTCGTCTTTCGCAGCTCCACGTTCCGTCTGAATTTCCTGAAGCGCTTTCTCTCTGACTCGAAGATACAGAAGAGTCAGCTGTACAACCTCATCCGCGACCCGCTCTACATGATGTTCGCCAGGCCGACTCTGGCCGACGCAATGCGCCGCGCGGGAGAGGCAGACCCCGACTCGGTGCCCGTTGAACAGAGGTTCTACAACGAACTGCTGGAGTTGTTCGCCAGGGACCTGAATGAGCGCGGCATCTCGCTCATCGTCATATCGGTGGACGGGCAGATGTCCGCCTTCCCCTTCATCGAGGAGATGGTCGGCGAGCTTGACTCAGAGGGACTCCTCATCAACTGCGAGGTCCTCGACTGGTTCGAGGGGAAACCCCACCCCAAGTCCCCGGAGGGGCACGTCTGGGGCAGGGAAGCGCACCGGATCATCGGCGCGGAACTCGCCGCGGTGATTCGTGAGTTGGAGTAAGCCCGGAGTGGCCCCTTGCGTCAGCGGTCGTCCGTGGCCAGTTCGGCCTCGACGGCTGCGGCCAGAATCTCTCCCGCCAGCCTGTTCCCCTTCACATTCCAGTGCGTGTTGTTAGGGATGTACAACCTGTCGTTCCGGCTGTGCTGTGCGCGCAGTTCCGGCAGCGGATCTGTGATCGTGATGCCGTGCGCATTGGCGAAGTCATGCAGGCGACGCTGCGGAGCGTCGAAATCGTAGGCCTCCTCCGAGAGCGAGAGCGCCTCCAGAACAAGCCGCCTGGTCTCCGGGTCCACCTGCACTTCAGACGGAATGACGTGGAGGATCCACGGCACGTCAGCCTTCCGGCACAGGCGGTCGAACTCGAGCAGGTAGCCCTCCGCTTTCTCCCAGAGCTTGAGCGTGCGTCGGTGGGGAGGGCTCTGGAAGACCGGCAGGCGGCGTGACTGGATCATCACGAAATCCTCCCACGGGTACGACCCGATGGCCGTTCCTGCCTCGTCCGTGTTCCCGGCCTCGGCTTCGGCCGAGGCTTCCGGCTCTCCGCCCAACCGCCGCCGCGCCGCGATGCTGCCCAGTTCTCGGATCACCTTCTCCGACAGCTGGAAGATCCTTAGCCTGCGCAGCACATTCAGGGCCGGCTGAGAGGACCCGACGTAGTACAGCCTTCCACGGTACACCCTGCCCCTGGTGGGGATTCCGGTGACGTCGTTTCCCACAAAGAAGTTGAGGGTGACGAGGTCGGGTGACAGATCGAGCGCGCCCGAGCGCAGGAGCCCCAGAGCATTCTCCGGCGAGTAGCCGCCCAGGCCCCTCATGCCCATCTCCACCGCCGGCCATCGCCGGGCCAGACGGTCGGCGAGTTCCGATTCCGTGACCCGGAGGAAGTTGTCCTTCAGGCGCACGTCCCCGTAGACGAACGAGTCGCCGATCCCGAGGATGCGGCAGGTTCCCGGGGGCTTCTTGATCGAGTGCTCGCGGTCGCGGAACCCAAGCTCGTTGACGCGCTCGTCCTCGTGTCTCAGGCTGGCCGAAGGGAGATCGGGTCTCAGTCTGAAGCCCGCGTTGGGATCCGGGATGTAGGGTGAGTCGGCCGGAGTGGGGACAGCGGCGTGGAAGAGCCGCACAAGCCCCTCCGCCGCCGCGAGCGTGACGGTGATAACGATGAGCAGGGCGAGAAGTCTGCGGGCGAACATCACTGCGTCAGAGACTCCCTCGATTCCGGGACGATGCGACGCCACACGCCGGCAACGACACGGGGATGCGACGCTGCCGGCGCGGGTTGTTCGATTCTCGGTCTAGAACAGTGCGTAGATGAACGGCGCGAGCGCTGAGCCCTGCGTGAGAAACAGAAGCGCGCCGATCAGTCCCAGGAGCACGACCACAGGAAAGAGCCACCACTTCTTCCTGACACGTAGGAAGCTCCACAGTTCCTTGAGTGTTGATCCTTTGCCCATCGATCCCTCCGTTGGTCTGTGGTCGCGGCCCTGACCCGCGGGCAGCGCGGTCAGCTAGAACTGGCTCTCGTAGCGCTCCATGCCCCTGGTCTCCGGTTCTCGCTTCTCCCAGTAACTCTCCCTGTCGGGCTCGAACTTGAGGTTGAGGAAGCGCTTTCCGACAACTCTCGCTATGAACGCTATCGGTGTGACGCCAATGAAGAACACGATGATCAGAAGGAGGCGCGTCATCACCCACCCGAGCACTGTCGCCAGCGTCATCCAGACCTTCTGGACCGGTTTCAGGGCTTTTGGAGCGAGGGCCGCCAGAATCAGGAACGCCGCCGCGAGGAGGAAGAGATAGGGCGCGATCGCCTGGTCACGCCAGAAGAACAACCCACCGAAGATCGCCAGCGCGACCCCCATCGTCAGGCCGAACTTGCGGAGGTGACCGGGGTCGCTCTTGACCGCCTTCACCTCTTCCGCGATTACGGCTATCCAGCTCGGGTTCTTGGCCAAAACGCGTTTCCTCCGTCGGGCACCGACTCGCGTCGAGCGGGCCCCCTGTGTCTAGTCGAGTTCGAACTCGTCGCGCCAGTTGATGTCTTCGGAGAGCGGCTTCTGCTCTGTCTTGTCGACGAGGTAGTTCCCCATCATCAGATAGTCCATCTCCGTTCGCATGAAGCACATGTACGCATCGTGCGGCGAACAGACGATGGGTTCTCCTCGGACGTTGAACGACGTGTTGATGATCACGGAGCAGCCGTTCTTCTCTCGGAAGGCGTCAATGACATCGTAGTAGCGCTGGTTGTCCTCACGGGCGACCGTCTGGAGCCGCGCCGAGTAGTCGACGTGCGTGACCGCGGGGATGCTCGAGCGCACCACGTTGAGCTTCTTGAGCCCGAACCAGCTGCTCTCTTCCTCGCTCATCGCTCGACGGATGTCCTCGCGGACCGGCGCCACCAGAAGCATGTATGGACTCGGCCTGTCGATCTCGAAGTACTCGTCCGCGCGGTCGACGAGTACGGTCGGCGCGAATGGTCGGAAGCTCTCGCGGTACTTGATCTTGAGGTTCATCGTGCGCTGCATTGCAGGCGATCTGGCGTCGCCCATGATGCTGCGCCCGCCGAGCGCCCGGGGGCCGAACTCCATCCGCCCGTTGAAGAACCCCACGACCTTCTCCGAGCCGAGGATGTCGGAGACGCGGTCGGCGATCTCATCGTCCTCGAGTTTCGTGTGCGGGATGTCGTTGGCCGTAAGATACGCGAGGATCTTGTCGTTCCCGAACTCCGGCCCGAGGTAGGATGCCTTCTGGAAGTCCTTCTTGTCGTCCGCCTTGCGCTCGTTCCCGAGATACTCGTACCAGGTAAAGAGAGCCGCTCCAAGCGCGCCGCCGGCGTCGCCCGCCGCCGGCTGGATCCAGATATCATCGAAGATGCCGCTCCTGAGTATTTCGCCGTTGGCCACGCAGTTCAGCGCACAGCCTCCGGCCAGGCAGAGGTACTTGGTTCCCGTCTCCTTCTGGACGTGGCGGGCCATCCGCATCATCACTTCCTCGGTCACGTTCTGGACGGAGCGGGCGAGGTCCATGTCCCGCTGCCGGAGGTCCGTTTCCGGGGTCCTTGCGGGGCCTCCGAACAGCTTGTCGAACGCCCTGCTGGTCATGGTGAGGCCGGCGCAGTAGTCGAAGTACTTCATGTTCATTCTGAACGAGCCGTCTTCCCTGAGGTCCATGAGCTCGTTCAGGATGAGGTCGACGTACTTCGGCTCGCCGTAGGGTGCGAGCCCCATGACCTTATACTCACCGGAGTTGACCCTGAAGCCAGTGTAGTATGTGAACGCGGAGTAGAGCAGACCGAGTGAGTGAGGGAACTTGATCTCACCCAGGATCTCGACCTTGTTGCCGCGCCCGACGCCGTAGCTGGACGTCGTCCACTCACCGACTCCGTCGACGGTGATGAAAGCCGCCTCCTGGAATGGGGAGGGGAAGAACGCGGAGGCCGCGTGCGACTCGTGGTGCTCCGCGAACAGGATCTTCCCGTCGTACCCCAGCTCGCGCTCGAGGAAGTCCTTCATCCACAGCTTCTTCTTCACCCAGAGCGGCACGGCCTTGATGAACGACGAGATGCCGTGCGGGGCGAACTGGAGGTACGTTTCGAGTATCCGCTCGAACTTGACGAGCGGCTTCTCGTAGAACGCCACGTAGTCCAGGTCCGAGGCGGAGATGCCGGCCTCCGACAGGCAGTACCTGATGGCGTTGCCGGGGTACCGGAGGTCGTGCTTCTTGCGCGTGAAGCGCTCTTCCTGAGCGGCAGCGATTATCTCGCCATCCTCGACGAGTGCAGCCGCGCTGTCGTGGTAGAAGGCCGATATGCCCAGGATCCTCATAGACGTCAATTCCCTGGAAGAAGCTCGGTTTCGGTGCCTCAGTGTCGCTCAGTGTCGCGGCCCCGTCGGGAAGGAGGGCCGCCTGCGACCTGCTCAACTCTGTACTGAACCGAACCCTAATCATACCGAATTTCCGGGCCGCGTGGAAACACCCATTCAGGCAGGCCTTCCCCGGTCCGGTCGCAACGGGAAGCTAACCAGAGCATACGGCTCCTTGGCTCGCGTCGCCAGGTGGCCGCTGCGGGTCAGAGCGCTACTGAAGCAAGGCGCGTACCACTCCTACGGGGTTTCTGGGGGTATTTGTCGCCTCTCATGGCCGGGTCCGGGCGCCGGCCAGCACCGCAGGCGGAGAGGACATTTTAGCTTTGCAGTTAGAGAGGACATTTACGCTTAGC
>JAUWLR010000136.1 GCA_030613615.1 Candidatus Eiseniibacteriota bacterium | reverse complement strand
CTCCGGCCTCGAGGCCTTCCTCGCGGACGACCGGCCCTGTTTCTATCCTCCCGACCCCACCGAGGACACCGCCCATCTGGGCGCCACGGTGGCCACCAACGCGTCCGGTGCCAGAAGCTACCGCTACGGCGCGACGCGCCGGCACGTGCACGGGCTGAGAATGGTCCTGACCACCGGGGATGTCGTTGCGGTCGAGCGTGGCGCGTGTGTCGCGGACGGGTTGCTCTTTGTCCTGGCGCGGACTGACGGCAGCGAAACGGAGGTGCGTGTCCCCGGATACGACATGCCCGACACAAAGAACGCAGCCGGCTACTACGCCGCGCCCGGCATGGACCTGATCGATCTCTTCATAGGGTCGGAGGGGACGCTCGGGGTCATCACCGAAGTCGAGTTGATCCTGGCGCCCGCGCCCGAGGGAATCTTAAGCGCACTAGCGTTCTTCGGGTCCGATGAGGACGCCGTTGCGTTCGTCAAGCACGCGCGGGGAGACGGGCCGGACGGAGAGGCTCCCGACGTTGTGACTCCCCTCGCGCTGGAGTTCTTCGATTCGAGGAGCTTCGAGTTCCTCCGCCGCAGAAAGGTCGAGGAGGGTCCGTCGTCGGAGATACCGGAGCTGCCCGCGGCCGCGGTCGCGGGAGTGCTCTTTGAGCAGGAATACACCGAGGACACGTTGCTCGAGATCTACGAGGGATGGGAATCGGTTCTCTCCGCGCACGGTGCGTCGATGGAGAACACGTGGGGTGGGATGGAGGAGTCTGAGCTCGCGCGGCTAAGGGCGCTCAGGCACAGCATAGCCGAGCAGGTGAACGGCGTCATCGCACGGGCGAACGCGCGGCATCCTGAGATCCACAAGATAGGCACCGACGCCGCCGTGCCCTCACGTGCCCTCGAGGAGATGCTGGGATTCTACAGAAGCGAGCTCGACGGGACGAATCTCGAGCACGTCATCTTCGGCCACATCGGTGACAGCCACCTTCACCTCAATATCATGCCGTCATCGCCAGAGGAGCTGCGCGCCGGGAAGGAACTGGCCATGCGTTTCGCGCGCCGGGCGGTCGAGCTGGGCGGAACCGTATCGGCCGAGCACGGGATCGGGAGGATCAAGCACGACTTCCTCCGGCTGCAGTACGGCGACGACGGAATGAGGCAGATGGCGGAGGTCAAGAGGGCGTTCGACCCGTCCTGTATTCTGAACAGGGGTGTCGTCTTCCCCGAGGGACTTCTCTAGCGCGCTTGCCGCGCGCTTCCTGCCGGAGCAGTCGACCGGCGCTTCCGAACTGACACGAGGGCGCATGATCGAGATTCGCGTGCACACCGACCTCAAGGACCCGGAACTCGTTGAGATCTGGGACAGACTATCCGGGGCCCTCGAGCGCGGCGGTCTCTTCGCGACGCGTCTCTGGGTCGAGACGTGGTCCGCGCACTTCGGGGCGGAGCTCAAGGTCGCCGCCGCGGTCGGGCACACTGACCAGGGCCCCGTGGGTGTGGCCCCGCTATTCGCGACGCCCGGGCGCGAGCTTGTGCTTCCGGTGAATTTCCTTTCGCCCCGTGGGCAGTTCGTGACGGGCCGGGGGTACGCGAACGGGTTCACCAACGCTCTTCTCAGGCACTTCCGCGGGCAGGGTTCGCGGTTTCGTCTCCAGGGCGTGTCCGTGGGTTCGCCGACACTGACCGCGCTCGAATCCGAGGCGCGAGGCGCCGGCTACCTGCTCCACGCGAGACCGGGGCGCGTGTCTCCCTTCATCCGGATCGAGGGTTCGTGGGAGGACTACGTCGAGGGTCGGTCTCGCAAGGTCACCCACGAGTGGGAGCGCAAGATGCGCAAGCTCGAGCGGGCCGGTGACGTCCGCGTCGTGCGCTTCGAGAGAGGGATGGACACGGCAGCTCTGACCGACCAGTTCATCGCCGTGGAGGGGAGGAGCTGGAAGGAGAGCGCCGGGACCTCGATCGCCGCTCGCGGCGTCGGGGCCTTCTATCGGGAACTGTCCGCGGCGCTCGCCGCAGCGGACTCCCTGCTGCCGTTCTGGCTCGAGCTGGACGGCCGCGTGATCGCGTTTCTGTACGGGGCAGTCCACAATGGGACGTACTACGCGATGAAGACGTCCTATGATGAAGGATTCTCCGGGTTGTCCCCTGGCGTGAGGCTGTTTCACGAAGCCGTCCGCCACACATTTGGCGCAGGGCTTGCACGTTTCGATTTTCTTGGCGAGCGGGCGCCCTGGAAGGACCGTTGGGCGAACGGATGGCTTGAGCACGTCAACGTCCGACTGTATCCTGACACGGTGAGCGGTCGTGCCGCTCACCTGATCGACTCACGATTGAAGCCTCTTGTCCGCCGCGCGCGGGACCGCCGCGCGACTCTCTGACGGGCGGTCCGGAGCTGTCTCACGGGGAACGACTGTGACCGAAGAGAACCTGTCCGGGCTCATCCAGGACGAGCAGAAACAGTACCTTTCCAAGGTGACCAAGGAAGCCGGCTTCGCCTTCACCGGCAAGGTCTTCGGCCTTCTGTTCGGGTTCGTCGCCCAGGTGATCTTCGCACGGCTCCTCGGCGCGGACATTCTCGGGGTGTTCGTCCTTGGGTGGACCGTGGTCGGTTGTATCACGATCTTGACGACTCTGGGTTTCGAGCAGAGCTTCGTCCGGTTCATATCGAAGTACCACTCGTCCGGCCGCCCCCGGGAGGCCAAGGCGGTGTTCCTGCTGGGCGTGCGCCTGAGCGTGGTTGGTGCCGCGATCGGCACCGTCATTGTAATCCTGCTTCGCACCCCGCTCGCGTACCGGGTCTTCCACGAGTACAGGTTGGAGCAAGTTCTCATCTGGATCGCGCTGGCGGTGATCCCCTTGAGCCTGATGCGCATTCTCGCAGGAGCCCTTCGCGCTCTCAAGGACATCCGGAGCTTCATCATCGGCCTCGATGTGTCGCACCGGGTCTTCAGATTCGTGCTCTTCATCGCGCTCTACTACATGGGGCTCAGGCTCTACGGGATCGTGGGCGCCACCATCGGCGCCACCTTTCTGTCAGCCGGCCTGCTGGCCTTCTTCCTGAGGCGCAGGGGCCCGTTCCTCTTCGACAGGACGATTGTTCCAGCGCCTGTCCCTAAGAAGAAGATCGTGGTCTACTCCACCGCCATGCTGGCCGATTCGTTCGTGGCGTTTGCCATGCAGCACAGCGGACGCATCGTGCTGGGGATATTCCTGGCGTCGGCCGACGTCGGGGTCTACAACGTTGCCGCCGTGATGGGCACGCTCGTGACGTTCGTTCTCCTGTCGTTCAACACGATCTTCTCACCTATCATAGCCGATCTCTACCATCGCGGCAGATTGGACCTTCTGCGGCCGCTGTTCGGCTCCGTGACTCGCTGGACCATCATTCTGTCGCTGCCGATCTACCTCTGGGTCGTGGGCGCGGGGGAGACGACGCTCGGCGTCTTCGGGCCGGAGTTCGTGCGCGGCTACGGCGCGCTACTGTTCTTGTCCACCGGGATGCTGGTTGCGATCAGCACGGGTCCCGTCGGCGTGGCCCTGGCCATGACCGGCTACCAGAAGTGGAACGTCTACAACGCCATCGCGCTTGCCGTGATCTCGGTCGGTCTGAACGTCGTCCTTGTGCCGAAGATGGGTGTCGCCGGCGCGGGGCTGGCGGCGGGGGCGGCGCAGGCGCTTGTCAAGATAGCGCGGCTCGTCCAGGTGAGGCTCCTTCTGAAGATAACGCCGTACGACAGATCGACGCTGAAGGTTGCCGCGACCGTCGCCATCACGCTCGTGCTGGCCGTTCTGACGCACAAGCATGTCGTGATCCCACCGGGGGCCGTCTGGTCCGTCGTCGTCATGTTTGCCAGCCTGGCTGTGGTGGCTTTCCTGACCGTCGTGATGGGCGTCAAGGAAGAGGACAGGTTGGTTCTGGCGAGCGTGCTGCGCAGGGTTCGCCGTTCGAGAGGGGGAGCGTAAGATGACCACTCGCGGGGTCGAGATACCCGAGGAGATATTCGTTGAGCTCGAGGACCTCCTCCCGAAGCTGGACATGAGTTCAGTCGACGAATGCGTCACGTTCATCCTGAAGGCGCTTCTGTCGGGCGAATTCGACGAAGGCGAGCTGTCCAGCGAAGAAGAAGAGCAGATGAAGGAGCGCCTCGCGGATCTGGGCTACATGTAGCCGTTACTCGGGCCCGTGTGGCGGGTGCCGGCAGCCGGCTTCCGGGGCCGTCCGCACCGTGTCCGCACGGTGTTCCTAAGGAGTCCGGAAAGTGTCCTCTCCGAACATCATCCTCGTCACGCTGGATGCGATGCGCGCCGACCTGTTGGGTCGGGAGCGCAACGGGCGCCTGCTTACGTCCAATCTCAGCGGGTTCGGGTCGGAGGGCCGCGTGTTCACGCGCGCGGTGGCCGCAGGGATCCCCACGTACTTCAGCTTCCCGCCGATGTTCCGCGGCGGTCTCGCGCTCGACGGGGGGAAGGTCATCGGGCTGCCTGTCGGGACGACCACCTTCGTCGAGGAGCTGTCCCGACGTGGCTACAGGACCGCGGCCGTCATCGCCTCCAACCCCTATTTGAGCTACTACTACAGATTCGACGCGGGATTCGACGTCTTCGACGATTTCTACGCGTCGGGCCTCGCGGCGCGCAGTCGGCGAGAGAGGCGCAGGTCCATGAGGCTCGTGAAGGGCGTCGCCGGCAAAGGCGCCACCGTTCGGCTCAGGCGCGCGAAGGCGAAGTACAACTGGCTGCGCGAGTGCGCGAGGGGCGCCAACCCGGCTCTTCATGAGGGATCGCGCGCGGAGAAGGTGACCGAGAGGGGACTGGCACTTGCGCGCGAGATGGACGGGGACCGACCGTTCTTCCTCTGGCTGCACTACATGGACGTGCACGGGTACTTCTACGCCACGCAGGCCGACCGTCGCGCCGTGATGGGCGCATCGACCCCGATCGACGACGCGCGCATACGGTGGAACAGGTATCGCTACGTCGACCGCTGGACGGGTCAGGTCATCCGCTCACAGGAGGAGCCTCCGGACAGAGATGTCGAGCACACATCAGCTGACGAGGAAGTTCTCACCGGCTTCTACGAGGCCGCGATGCTCTATGCCGACAGGAGCATCGCTCCTCTGCTGGACTGGGTGAGGCGCTCCGGGAGGACCGTCACCGTCGTCACGGCCGACCACGGCGAGCAGTTCTACGATCACGGGAAGATCGGGCACGCACCCGTCTCCGTCTACGAGGAAGTCGCCCGCGTGCCGCTTATCGTCCACGGTCCCGGCGTCGAGCGTGGAGAAGTGAACGACTGGGTGTCACATTCGTCGATCCCCGTGAGCATCCGCGAGGTCGCAGGGCTTCCGAGCGGCGTGCAGGACGCCCCGAGTCTCCTCGCAGGCGCCCCGGGAGGTGAACCGGTCTTCACCGAGACCCTGCTCGGCGTGCGCGCACCGTTCCCCAGGCGCAGGTTCGACGAGCACACGCTTCTCATCGCGTGCAGGCGGGGTTCCCACAAGTACGTCTGGCGGGAGGAAGACGGCGCAGAGCAGCTGTTCGATCTTGATTCCGATCCCGGAGAGAAGAAGAGCCTGATGGGACGGCCCGACGTCGCCGGCGTGGAAGCGGAGCTGAGAGCCGCCGTGCGCGGACGGGCCGCGCGCATCGGCGTCCTCGACGCCCGGGCGAAGCTCAGCGAGAGCGTGCGGAAGCTGGGCAGGTCGATGGGCATCGACCGTAGCGGCTACTGCGGGGGCGTGCCCTCCTCGTCGAAGTAGTCGAGTCTGTGGAGAGGCATGACCACGCTCGATGCGATGTTGGACAGGTGGAGCGATACTCTCTTCAGATAGCGCGCGAGCAGAGTCAGAAGCACAGCGTCCCGCGTGGGGAGTTCGTCCTCCATGAGGTCGGAGATCATCGCGTCGCACTTCTTCGCCAGATTGCGCGCGTCTTCCACGGCACGGCCGGCCGTGTCTTTGTCAGAGTTGATGGTGCCCGTGACGGTCGGCTCGAAGAGAGCCTCCCCCTCGGCGAGCAGTTCCCTGACGCGCTCGCCGTATGACCCGCTGCCGGGGGGCGTTCTGGCCGCCTCGGCGCCCTCGAGCAGGTTCTTGCAGATATCACCGACGCGCTCCGCGTCCTTGGTGATGCTCATGAGGATAAGTGAGATGGGCACGTCCGATCCCGGCGCGAGAGCCAGATGCGCCACGAGCTGCTTGCGGATCTTCCTCTGGAGGTGGTTGATCCGCTTGTCCGTCTCATAGACGCCGTCGTGCGTCGCCTGAGTCATCTCCTCCCG
>JAUWLR010000172.1 GCA_030613615.1 Candidatus Eiseniibacteriota bacterium | reverse complement strand
GGGGCCCGGGGCCGGGGGGGCTGCGGCGGCGAGCTGTGGGCCGGCCACCGGCTCGTGGTCCTCTTCTGCCGCGAGCGGAGGGCCGTTCACCTGCTCCTGCTCCTCATCAGCCGCCAGCGGAGGGCCCATCACCTGCTCCTGCTGCTCGCCCGCCGGCTGCCCGGACAGCGCGGCCGCGGCGGCATCCGCCTCCTCTTCCGCTCCGGCGGGCGGTCCGGCTCCGGCGCCCGCGCACGCCGCGGGGAACCAGGGCCCGTCGACCACCTCGCCGCGGACGTAGGCGCCGTCGATCCTCGCCTCTCGCTCCCCGCCTGCGATCGCGTCGGCAAAGGCCTTGAGCGGGGCCTTGATCGAGGCAATGTCCCACCCTCCCTCACCGTAGACCCCGAGAGCCATGCGGTCCCCGGCGGCCGACCAGCTCGGCGAGGACACACCGCCGATGAGATGCGTCACACGCACGCTCGTCGAGTCGCGGAGGTCGGCCAGGTGGAGCTGCGGCGAGCCGCTCGAATCAGACACGTAGGCCAGCCAGGATCCGTCGGGCGACCAGCTCGGCGAGTGCTCGTTCGCGACTGTCGCCACGAGTGTCTCAACTTCTCGCGTATCGACGTCGATGGCGTACAGATCGTAGCTCCGTCTCAGGTCGTCCCTGACCGGAGCGCCGCGGTCCGAGGCGAACGCTATGAGGTTACCGTCCGGCGACCAGACGGGCGTCCTCTCGTCAGAGAAGTCGTCGGTCAACCGGATGAGATTCTCACCGTCGATGTCAGTGACGTAGAGGTCGGAAGCTCCGGCGCTCGTGCCCACGAACGCGATGCGCTCGCCGTCCGGCGACCACGAGGGAGTGAACGCGCCGTCCAGGGCGAACCTGAAACTCGCCCGAAGCTTGCCGGTCTCCACGTCGACGATGTGAAGGGCGTCGCTCGCGCCGGCCTTGGCGATCAGGCACAGCTCGGTCCCGTCGGGCGACCACGAAGACCCGGGACGAAGCAGGTGAAGTGTCTCGAAGTCGTCCGAGCGCTCGCCCCTGACGGGCCTGCTGAGGATGGTCCCGTCCAGCATGGACGCCACGTAGATGTCCGAGTATCCGCTGCGATCAGTGATGAACGCGACCCTCCGGCCGTCAGGCGAGACCGCGGGACCCAGGTTCAGATAGGAGTTGTCCTTTCTGTGGTCGGTGACAAGCCTCAGAACGTCCTCGCCGCGATCCCTCTCGGACACCTCGGGCCAGTACCTCTCCTTGAGCGAACGCTCCCATTCCTTCGAGAGCTCGACCGTCGTGAATCCGGTCGCGTCCATCAGAGCGCGTTCGAGGTTGTGAGTCCTCGCGAGGGTCTTGACCGTCTCCTCGATCTTCTCGGGGCCGTATGTGTCCGCGATGAAACAGAGCGCCGACTGGCCCTCCTTGTACACGAGGTACCCCCCCCAGAGATACTGGAGGGGGATGATGTCATCGGACAGAGTGAGGTCGCGAAGTATCATCTCCGCCTCGGAGTCCCATCCTCGCGAGACGTACTCGGCGAGCCCCTCGACGAACCACAGCGGAACGGGGTTGCTGTAGGCCTGCCGGATGACGGACTCGACGAGCCCACCGTAGATAATGTCGAACATGAAGACGTGTGTCAGCTCGTGATAGAGGACGTGGCGGAGGTCCTCGTACGAACCCGTGAATGGAATGACGACTCTGTTCTTGAAGAGCTCCGTGAATCCCCCGACGGTCTCGCTGAGGTGAGAATCGGAGACGTTCGTCTGGCGGAAGTCGTTGTGCGATGCGTAGACGATGACCGGTATCACCGTCGTGAGCTCGTGCCCGAGGACCATCTCGAACTCAGCGTTCGCGGCCTCGGTTATGGTCGAGACGGCGTCCGCCAGGTCCTCGTAACCGTCGTAGTAGTAGACGTCGAAGTGCTCGGTCTGGAGCACGTTCCAGGTGAACGCGCCGTACTGGACCTTGTTCCGCCCAAACCGCGTGGCGAGCGCGTCGGCCGGAACGAGGCTTACCGTGATCAGGGCGGCGATGACTAGGGCTCGCGCGCGCCACGTTCTGAGCATCTCGACATCCTCCCGGGGGCTCCGGTCGGCTGCGGGGCGAAGAAGGGAGTCTCTATAGAGTTCATTCTAGGCATCGCCTCACAGTGTGTCAACTCCAGCGGTTGACTTCGCCGCTCCCGGCCGCGATGATGGTGCTCTCAAGCTCTCACAGTGTCTACGACGCGGAGGACAGCACGGTGATTCAACTGCGCGCGACTGAAGGAAGAGCGGCGCCGGGAGTACGGACAGCAGCTGTGGCGTTCGCGCTCGTCATTCTCACAATGGGCGGCTGCGGACCTGATGAAGGGACCGCCGAGCCCGGCGCCCCGGCGGCGACCGGGTCTTCCGACACAGCCTCGATGACGGAACAGGACTACATCGCTCACATCGCCGCGCTGACGATCGCGGTCGAGGAGGGGCTGTCGGGCGAGGACGCCGCATCACGGGCGATCGAGCTGGGCAGCAGGGGGTACTCGCGCGAGGAAGTGGAGGAATTCGCTCGAGCGCTCCGCTCGCGCCCGAAGACGTGGGTAGAGATCGAACGCGAGGTGGACAGGAAGATCGGTGAGCTCAGAAGCGCGGCCGCTGATCCCGATGTCGGAGGGCGCCCCTAGCCGAGCGTGAGAGCGTCACGGACGAGCAGGAAGACCATCAGTCCAGCAAAGAAAACGAGGCCGGTCTGCTGCCAGACTCTCAGCTGCTTCTCGGTGAGCCCGCGGCGGCGCACCTTCTCGAGCACCATGAGAAGCAGGTGACCGCCGTCCAGGATCGGAAGTGGCAGCATGTTGATGAGGAACAAGTTGAGCGACATGAACGCCATGAACCCGAAGAAGTAGGTTGCCCCCCACCTGGCGCTCTCACTGGCCAGCTGGATCACCTTGATGGGACCGCCCACCATACTCCCCGAGACCTGTCCGGTCGCCAGCCCGACAAAGAACTCCGCTATCATCCGCAGGTTGACCGCGGTGAACTTGATGGCCGTCACGACGGCCTCGCCGGGGCCAAGTCGCCTGATCTCCCACGGGCGCATTATGCCGATCATGCCGACGGTCCGCACGTCCGTGGTGCCAATGGGCTCGTCACCCTCCTCGGGGACGACGACGGCGCTCATCACCTCACCGTCGCGCTCCCAGACGATGGTCAGTTCTTCGCCCAGGCTCTCGTAGATGATACCGCCGAGTTCGCTCCAGCTTTCGATACTGGCGTCGTCTATGGAGAGAACCCGGTCACCGGCTCTGATCCCGGCTCTGTCCGCCGGGCCACCGCTCAGCACGTCGCCCACGACGGAGGGGACATACGCCGTCAGCCCGAGGTCGAGTTCGCCCGTTTCCTCGTCCCCCTCAACCACGAGAGTGACCTCGGCGACCACGCCGGGATCCCCGCCACGGCTCACGAGGAGGTCGACAGACCCGTCCTCATCCAGGGTCGCGAGCCTGACCACGTCCTCCCAGCTCGCGACGTCGGTCCCGCCGACCGACAGGATGTGGTCCCGCGGGAGAAGCCCCGCAGCCGCGGCAGGCGAATCCTCTGCCACCTCTCCCACAACCGGCTCGCCCAGGGTCTGGATTCCCGTGAACAGGAGGAGGCCGGTGGCGACCAGCACGGACCAGACGAGGTTAGTGATCGGTCCCGCCGCAACGATGACAGCGCGGATACCGATGCGCTTGCGGAGGAACGTGTCGGGACCGAGCTCCGTCGCCTCACCCTCGGCCGGTTCTTCCATGCCCGCCATCTTCACGTAACCGCCGAAGGGTATCGCGGAGATGGCATACTCCGTCGCGCCACGCGTGAACTTGAGAATGCGCGGGCCGAAGCCCATGGAGAAGCGCTCAACGGTGCCACCCGAAGCCCGCGCGGCCAGATAGTGCCCGAGCTCGTGCACGAAGATGAGGATCCCCAGATTGAACACTATCGCGTAGAGATAGAAACGTATCATCAGCGTCAGACTCCGGAGTGGCCGGTGGTGGATGCCGCGCCCGCGGGCCCGTGGGCCGCGCGGTCGGCGATGTCATTGACGATCTCTGCAGCCGTGGCTCTGGCGCTCCGCTCGGCCTCGAAAACAGCTGTCAGGTCGCTGGCGGGGCCGGTCCTCTCCGCATCCAGAGTCCCGGCAATGACGGTGGCGATGTCACCGAAGGGGATCCTGCGCTCAAGAAACGCACCGACGGCGACCTCGTCGGCTGCCACGGCGGTCGTCGGTGAAGTCCCTCCCTCGCGTGCGCTCGCAAGGATCAGGCCGAAGCAGGGATACCGCTCAGGCTCGACGGGGCCGAAGTTCAGCGTCCCCATCTCCGCGGGCTGGAACTCATCGAACGAGACTCCGGGCGCGGCGGGATAGAAGAGAGCGTACTGGATGGGAACGCGCATGTCGGGCGAGCCGAGATGGGCCAGCAGGCTGCCGTCACGAAGACGGACGAGGGAGTGCACCACGGACTCCCGGTGCACGACCACGTCGATCTTATCCTGCGAGAGGTCGAAGAGCCACATGGCCTCGAGG
>JAUWLR010000150.1 GCA_030613615.1 Candidatus Eiseniibacteriota bacterium | reverse complement strand
GGCGGGATGGAGCGCGTCTTCGAGATCGGCAAGGACTTCCGCAACGAGGGCATGGACAGGACCCACAGCCCCGAGTTCACTCAGCTCGAGCTGTATCAGGCCTACGCCGACTACCACGACATGATGGACATCACGGAAGCGCTGGTGGCGCGCATGACGGCGGAGGTCCACGGCGGGACGCGCTTCCCCTGGTTGGATGGAGAGATAGACGTCGCTCCGCCGTGGCGGAGGCTCAAGGTGATGGACGCGGTGGAGGAGGTGGTCGGGGCGGAGGCGCTCTCGAGCGACGCGGCGCTACACGCGGCCGCACGGTCGGCCGGACTGAGCGTCCCCGACGGGGCGTCGCGCGGCGACGTGATAGAAGAGATACTCAATGAACTGGTGGAGCCGAACTTGTCTGCGCCGACGTTCCTGATCGACTATCCGAAGTCGATCTCGCCGCTGGCGAAGCAGACCCCCGAGGACCCGGAGATCGTGGAGCGCTTCGAGTTCTTCATCGGAGGTCTCGAGCTCGGGAACTCCTTCACCGAACTGAACGACCCGGACGAGCAGGTGCGGCGCCTGGAGGCGCAGGTGCAGGCGCGCGAGGGCGGCAACGCCGAGGCTCACGGCATGGACGAGGATTTCGTCCGGGCGCTCGAGCACGGAATGCCGCCGACCGGCGGCTTGGGGATCGGGCTCGACCGGCTGGTCATGCTCCTCACGAATTCGCGGAACATCCGCGACGTCATACTGTTCCCGACGATGCGTCCGGAAGAGTGATCTGTTTGCACCGGGGGACCGCCGGCCGTGCGCGAAAAGGACCCCGGTGGGATTAGGAGACGACTGACAGTGTCGTTCGAATGGTTCATAGCCTGGCGGTATCTGCGCGCCAAGCGGAAGACCAGGTTCATCTCGATAATCACGTTCATCTCGGCCGCGGGTGTTGCCGTCGGAGTGATGGCGCTCGTGGTCGTGCTGGCCGTGATGAACGGCTTCGAGAACGAGATCCACAGTCGGATCATCGGCATCAACGCGCACGTCATCCTGCTCCGGTACGGTGACGAGCCCCTCAGCGACTACGAAAGGCTCGTGGACGAGGCGGAGGCGCTCCCGGAGGTCGTGGCGGCCGCTCCGTTCACGTACACCAAGGCCGTCCTGCGGGGGTACGGCGGGTCCGACGGCGTCGTGGTCCGCGGGATCGACCTCGAGCGCGAGGCACGGGTCACCGACATACTCTCGAACATCACTCCGCAGCTCTCGTCGCTCGCGACACGCGAGGGCGAACTGCCGGGCGCCATCGTCGGGGACGAGCTAGCGCGGAGACTCAGGGTGACCGTGGGGGACACCGTCGCCGTCAGCTCGCCCTTTGACTACGTTGTGACGCCCATGGGGCTCATGCCCGCGGTGTCACGGTTCAAGATCAGAAGCCTGTTCAGCTCGGGCATGTTCGAGTACGACCAACAGCTCGTCTACATCGATATCCCGGAGGCGCAGGCGCTCTTCGGACTTGGAGACGGCGTCGTCGGCGTGGCCATCAAGACCACGGATCCGTACGCCGCGCCCGAGATCGCGCAGAAGGTGGTGGCGGCCGTGGGAGGATTCCCCTACAGGGCCAACAACTGGATCGAGCTCAACCGCAACCTCTTCAAGTGGATGAAGACCGAGAAGAAGGTGATGTTCTGGATTCTCTCGCTCATCGTTCTGGTGGCCGCCTTCAACATCGCGAGCACGCTCATAATGGTGGTGATGGAGAAGACCAGGGACATCGGGATCATGAAATCGATGGGCGCGACACCGCGCTCCATACGGAGGATATTCGTGTTCGAGGGGCTGGTGATCGGGGCGCTCGGCACGGTCGTTGGCAGCGCGGCCGGCTACGTTCTTGCCGTGCTCCTGGACCGGTACCAGTTCGTCACGCTCCCCGGGGACGTCTATCCGATCGAGACACTCCCCGTGGAGATGCACGGGCTCGACTTCATCATCGTCGCGGCGGCGGCGATGATCATCAGTTTCCTTGCGGCCATCTATCCGGCCTGGTCCGCCTCGAGGCTCGCGCCCGTCGAGGCGATCAGGCGGGAATAGTGTGCGCGTTCACCGCCAGTGGGAGTGATTGATGCTTCGGCTCGAGGATATCAGGAAGAGCTTCGATACGGGCCGCGACCGACTCGACGTGCTCAGAGGTGTGGACCTCACCGTCGGTGAGGGCGAGATCGTTGCGATAGTCGGTCCCTCCGGTGTGGGGAAGAGCACGCTCCTCCACATCATGGGGGCGCTCGACGTCCCGACGTCGGGCAAGGTCTACGTACGTGGGACCGACGTCTTCGCCATGTCTGAGGCGGAGCGCGCCGCCTTCAGGAACCGGACCGTGGGATTCGTGTTCCAGTTCCATCACCTGCTGAAAGAGCTCACGGCACTGGAGAACGTCATGATGCCCTGTCTGGTCGGTGGCATGGACAGGGACGAGGCCGCTTCCCGGGCGGAGGAGCTCCTGGCGGCCGTGCGGCTGTCGGACAGGGCCGACCACAGACCGGGCGAGCTGTCCGGTGGTGAGGAGCAGCGCGCCGCGGTGGCCAGGGCACTGGCCGCCAGTCCTCTCATGGTTCTCGCCGACGAGCCGTCGGGGAACCTCGACCGGGCATCGAGCGACGAACTCCACGACCTGATCTGGGGTCTGAGAGAATCGATCGGGCAGACGTTCGTGATAGTGACGCACAACCCGGACCTCTTCGAGCGGGCGGACCGAGTCGTTGTTCTGAAGGAAGGACTCGCGACCGAGAGGGAGGGGGGCGCACGGAGATGAAGTGCGAGCGGTGCGGCAGCAGGACGGCCACCGTACGCTACGCCGAGGTCGTCGACGGTTCGCTCACCACCTGGCACCTCTGCGAGGAGTGTGCGAGCGAGCGGGGAGTCACCGGTTCCCTGACGTCGCTCGCGGGCCCCCTCGTCAACATACTCATGGGGCTACTGGAGGGCGGGGGCGGGGCCGAGCCCGTAGACTCGGGGCCGACCTGCCCCAGGTGCGGGCTGACCTACGAGGCGTTCAGGCGAGCAGGCCGGCTGGGCTGCGGAACCTGCTACGAGGCCTTCGCGTCTCAGCTGAAGCCGCTCCTGCGGCGCATCCACGGGAGCACGGACCACACCGGCGGCGTGCCCAGCACCGACGAGGGCGGCCACCTCCGCCGCAGGGAGATATCAAAGCTCAAGCGTGAGCTCACCCGGGCAGTGGCTGCTGAGGACTACGAGCGGGCCGCGGAGCTCAGAGACACCGTCAGGGCCAGGGAGCGCGAACTCGTAAGCACGGAGACGGGAGATGTGGACGTTTGAGACAATGATGAGTGAGGCGGCCGGCTGGCTCGATGCCTCCGGGCCCGAGCCGGACGTCGTCCTCTCCACGCGTGTGAGACTCGCCAGGAACCTGTCCGGCGAGACGTTCCCGTGCTGCTCGAGCGACGAGGAGGCTGAGCACGTCCGCGAGCGCGTCCTTTCCGCAGTGTCGAAGTGCAACTACCTGACGAACGCGCTGGTGCTCCGGATGGAGGACGTCGACGCCGTCACGCGCCGCGTGCTCGTCGAGCGGCACCTCATCTCCGCCGCTTTCGCCGAGGACGGCGCCGGCAGGGCGGCGATCGCCGGTGAGGGTGAGCTGGTTTCCGCCATGGTCAACGAGGAGGATCACCTGCGCCTGCAGTGCATCCGGTCCGGACTCGCCCCGGTCGACGCCTGGCGTCTGGTCGAGCGCATCGACTCCGAACTGGAGCGGAACTTGCATTATGCGTTCAGCAGCGACTGGGGATACTTGACAGCCTGCCCTACGAATGTGGGGACGGGGATACGTGTCTCCGTGCTGACGCATCTCGCTGGGCTTTCGAGGACCGGGAGGATCGCGCAGGTCCTCAAGAGCATCAGCAAGCTCGGGCTGTCGGTGAGAGGTTTCTACGGCGAGGGAAGCGCCGCGCAGGGGGGGTTCTTTCAGGTTTCGAATCAGACGACCCTCGGGCAGTCGGAAGAGGACATCGCGAACACCGTCGAGCGGGTCGCCGCTCAGCTGGTCAACCTCGAGCACGAGGCGAGAAGCGAGCTGACGCGGACGGACGAGCACCGCCTGGAGGACGAGGTCTGGCGGGCGTGCGGCATCCTCGCGAACGCGAGGATGATCACGTCGGCGGAGGTCATGGACCTTGCGTCGTCCCTGAGGCTCGGGGTGGCGCTCGGGATCATCGACGCGCCGGACCTGGCCGCGCTCAACCGGCTTCTTGTGGTCACGCAGCCCGGGCATCTCGGCCGCACGCGCGGGGAGACACCGTCCGCTCGCGAACGTGACGTCGCGAGGGCCGATCTGGTGCGCAGAAGCCTGGTGGGACTGAACTGACACGGCGTACCCGCCGGCAAACGGAGGCGCGGATGCAGAGACAGAGAGACTTCACACCGAGGGTTAGACGCGTCCTCTACTTTGCCAGAGAGGAAGCGACTCGGCTCCACCACGACTACCTGGGAACCGAGCACCTTCTTCTCGGTGTCGTGCGAGAGGGCGAGGGCGTCGCGGCGACAGTGCTGCGCGAGCTCGCCATCGACCTCGACACCATACGCGAGATGGTCGAAAGTTACGTCCCTCGCGGGACGTACACCTCCACCATGAAGGAAACGCAGTGGACGCCGCGCGCCAAGACAGTGCTGGAGCTGGCGCGTGAGGAGGCGAGGATCCTCCATCATCAGTACATTGGTACGGAGCATCTTCTGCTCGCTCTGATCCGGGAGGGAGAGGGTGTGGCGGCGAAGGTCCTTCGCGACATCGACGTCGACCTCAGGGGAGCGCGCGAGCAGGTGATGAAGGTCCTGGGCAGCGCCGGCGAGGCCCCGGACGAGGGGACGGCACGCGCCGCCGAGACGCCGACGCTGGACCAGTTCGGGCGCGACCTGACCGAACTCGCCAGGAAGAACGAGCTCGACCCTGTGATCGGGCGCCAGCACGAGATCGAGCGCGTGCTTCAGGTGCTCTCGCGCAGGAAGAAGAACAACCCCGTACTCATAGGCGAGCCCGGAGTAGGCAAGACGGCGATCGTCGAGGGCCTGGCGCAGAAGATCGTGGCGAACGAGGTGCCGGCGACGCTCAAAGACAAGAAGCTCGTCATGCTGGATCTGTCGTCGACCGTCGCCGGCACGAAGTACCGCGGCCAGTTCGAGGAGCGGCTCAAGACGCTCATCACCGAAATCCGCGAGAGCGAGAACGTCATCATCTTCATTGATGAGCTGCACACCATCGTCGGCGCGGGAGGAGCAGAGGGGGCCATCGATGCGGCCAATATGTTGAAGCCGGCTCTGGCCCGGGGTGAGCTCCAGGCCATCGGCGCGACCACGCTCGACGAGTACCGGAAGTACATCGAGAAGGACGGCGCGCTCGAGAGGCGCTTTCAGCCCATCGTCGTCGATCCACCGTCGCTGGACGAGACCGTCGAGATCCTGAAAGGGCTCCGGTGCAAGTACGAGG